>DASXYQ010000444.1:0-7466 GCA_036502445.1 Roseiarcus sp.
CTCGACCTGGTCAAGATCAATTGCGGGGCGCACGGCACGCTCGGCTTGATCCTCGAGGCGACGTTCAAATTGCTGCCGCGACCCGAGTCCGAGGCGACGATCATTATCCGCCGGCTGGACGACGCCGCGGCGACCGCGGCGATGACCGCCGCGCTGGGTTCGCCCTTCGCCGTCAGCAGCGCGGCGACGATCCATGCCGGGATGGGGCGCGAATTTCCGCGCACGCTGATCCGGATCGAGGGCTTTCAGGACTCGGTAGACTATCGCGCCGAGAAGCTGATCGCGATGCTCGCCGATTTCGGCGCCAAACATGCGCTGACCGGCGAGGAGTCGCAGCGCATCTGGCGCGCCGTCCGCGACGTCGAATTCCTCGCCGAGCCGCGCGAGCGCGCGATCTGGCGCATCAGCGTGAGGCCCTCGGCGGGCGCCGGATACCTCGCGCGGCTGGGCGCGGTCGCCAGGGATTCGCTCCTCGATTGGGGCGGCGGGCTCGTCTGGGTTTCGACCGACCCGACCGATGCGGCGGCGCTGGCGGTGCGCGCGGGCCTCGCGGGCCTCGACGGCCATGCGACGCTGATGCGGGGACCCGATCCGCTGCGGGCGCGCGATGTTTTCGAACCGCTGTCTCCTCCGCTCGCCCGATTGACGAAGGGGGTCAAGGCAAGCTTCGATCCCGAGGGGATTTTCAACGCCGGTCGAATGTACGCGGGGATTTGAGGCTTGGAGAGCGCCGCCCCCAAACGCCTCCCCGTGGAGAGGTCAGGGGTGGGGCGCTCGGGGGTGCAAAACGAGCAGGCGCAAAACCATGGCTTTCGAAGGCTTCGGACCGAAGGCGCTGCCCTTTCTGAAGGCGCTCGGGTTTCATCAGACCAAGGAATGGTTCGAGGCCAATCGCGCGACCTATGAGGATGACCTCAAGACGCCGATGGGCGATCTCGTCGAGGACCTTTCAGCTGCTTTCGTCAAGGCGAAAATTCCGCTCCAGGGCGACCGCAAGACGTCGGTGTTCCGCATCCATCGCGACGTGCGCTTCGCCAAGGACAAGAGCCCCTACAAGACCAATGTCGGCGCGGTGCTGACGCGCGCCGGGAGCAAGAACGACCCCGGATTGTTTTACGTTCATGTCGCCATCGACGGCTGTTTCACCGCCGCCGGCTTTTACGACCTCGAGCCGGATAAGCTGGCGCGCATTCGCGCCGCGATCGTGCGGACGCCCCAGACATGGAAAACGATGCTGGCAAAGCTCGCCGGGACCGGCCTGAACCTCTCGGATGACTACGCGATGAAACGCCCGCCGCGGGGCTTCGAGGACGTCGAGGACGCGGAAATCGCCGCAGTCCTACGGCTGAAGTCGATAATTTGCAGACGCCCGATTCCCGATGACCGGCTCGCGACGCCGGCCCTCGTCGCAGACCTCGAAACCTTTGCCAGGGACGCGCTGCCGCTGCTCCAGTTCGGCTGGTCCGCCGTCATCGATTCGCGGTGAGACGCGGCTAAATCGTTTTCGGGTGGCGTCGCGCACCGAAAACGTCATGATGCGCGTTGGACCCAACGGACGTTTCTGATGCTCGACATGCCTTCAGGCCCGGTCGCTCTCGGCGCCGACTATCTCACGGTAAAGCGCGCGATCGAATTCATCTCGACGCGCTGGCGCGACCAGCCGTCCATCGAGGCGATCGCCTGTCACGTCGGCCTTTCCGCCTCCCATCTCCAGTTCGTCTTCAAGCGCTGGGCGGGGCTGACGCCCAAGGCGTTCCTGCAGGCGATCACCATCGAGCGCGCACGCGAACTGTTGCGCGATTCGGCGACCGTGCTGGACACAGCCTATGACGTCGGCCTTTCCGGACCGAGCCGGCTGCACGATCTCTTCGTCACTCACGAGGCGTTGACTCCCGGCGACTACCGCCGCGACGACCTCACGCTCGCCTTCGGCTTCCACGATTCGCCGTTCGGCGAGACGATCGTCGTCGCCGCGCCGCGCGGCCTCGCGGGTCTGGGCTTCGTCGACGAGGGAAAACGCGAGGCCGCGCTCGCAGACATGCAGCGGCGCTGGCCCCGTGCGAAATTCGTCGCGAATCCGGATGCGACCGCGCCCTTTGTCGCACGCGCCTTCGATCCGAACCAATGGCGGCCCGAAACGCCGCTCAGAATCGTCCTGATCGGCACCGATTTCGAACTGCGCGTCTGGGAGACGCTGTTGACGGTGCCGATGGCGCGCGCCACGACCTATTCGGACATCGCGCGCCGCATCGGCAAGCCGAAAGCCGCGCGCGCGGTCGGCGCCGCGGTCGGCCGCAATCCGATCTCGTTCGTCGTCCCCTGTCATCGCGTATTGGGTCGCTCGGGTGCGCTCACCGGCTACCACTGGGGCCTCGCGCGAAAGCAGGCGATCATCGGCTGGGAGGCGGGGCGGGTTTGAACAGCGGGACGCGTCCCCCGCCGCGGTCTTGCGGCCCCCAGGACCACTCGTCCTGGCAATAAAGGTTCGACTCCCGGCGCGAGCGGGCGCGCAGTTAAGGCAGCATAGCCTCGAGGGGCGCGCGGCCGCTCTACCCCGCCAGTTCCACGACCGGCTTGGCCGCGCCCGGATTGTTCGGATGCGCCGTCCAGTTCGCCGGCGGCCGGTCGTAGGCGAGGCCGGTGCGAGGATCTACGCCTTCGGTCTTGTGCACGAGCGTGATGCAGTTCTCGACGGGGCAGACGAGCACGCAGAGATTGCAACCGACGCATTCGGCGTCGTTGACGACGAACTTCCGCGTCCCGTTCATCGTCGCGAAGATCGCTTGATGCGAGGTGTCCTCACAGACGATATGGCAACGCCCGCATTTGATGCAGAGGTCCTGATCGATCTCGGCCTTGGCGACATAGTTCAGGTTCAGATATTGCCAATCCGTGACGGTTGGGATGGCGCGGCCGCGAAAATCCTCGATCGAAGAATAGCCCTTCGACTCCATGAACCCCGCGAGGCCCGTGACCATCTCCTGCACCACCTTGAAGCCATAGGTCATCGCGGCCGTGCAGACCTGTACGTTTCCAGCGCCCAGCGCGATGAATTCGGCCGCGTCGCGCCAACTGGTGATGCCGCCGATCGCCGAGATCGGCAGCCCGCGCGTTTCGGAGGCCCTCGCGATTTCCGAAACCATCGACAGCGCGATCGGCTTGACCGCCGGGCCGCACATGCCGCCGTGCGTGCCCTTGCCGTCGACGGCGTCAGCGATCGTCATCGCGTCGAGATCGATGCCCATGATCGAATTGATCGTGTTGATCAGCGAGACCGCGTCGGCGCCGCCGTCCTTGGCGGCTTTCGCGGGGCGGCGGATGTCGGTGATATTGGGCGTCAGCTTGACGATGACAGGCATGCGCGTGTGCGCCTTGCACCAGCGCGTGACCATCTCGATGTATTCGGGCACCTGGCCGACCGCCGAGCCCATGCCGCGCTCCGACATGCCGTGCGGACACCCGAAATTGAGCTCGACGCCGTCGCATTCCGTCTCTTCGACGCGGGCCAGGATCTTCTGCCACGAATCCTCGTCGCAAGGCACCATCAACGAGACGACGAGGGCGCGATCCGGCCAGGCGCGCTTGACCTCCTTGATCTCAGCCAAATTTGTCTCGAGATCGCGGTCGGTGATGAGTTCGATGTTGTTGAACGCGATCAGCCGGCGGTCCGGCCCATGGAGGGCGCCGTACCGCGCGCCCGAGACATTGACGATCGGCGGCCCGGCTTCGCCGAGCGTCTTCCAGACGACGCCGCCCCAGCCGGCGCGGAACGCGCGCTCGACGTTGGTCTTGCGGTCGGTCGGCGGCGCCGAGGCGAGCCAGAACGGGTTCGGCGACTTGATGCCGAGGAAATCGGTGCGAAGATCGACCATTTCGTCCTCCTCTGTTTCCCTTCTCCCGCTCTGCGGGCCGTAGTCCTCTCCCACGAAGAGCGGGAGAGGGGCCGGATCAGCCGCGCAGGGCCGCGTCGATCGAGCGCGCCGCCTGTTTGCCGTCCTCGACCGCGCTGACCGTCAGATCGAGCCCGCCGGCCACACAATCGCCGCCGGCCCAGACGCCCTTCAAACTCGTCCGGCGCTGTTCGTCCACCACGAGCTTTCCATCCCTGAGCTCAGGCAGTTCCGCGCCGAACATGCCAGGCGTTCCCTTCTGGCCGATCGCTATGAACACGACATCGGCGTCGATCCGAAACGCCTCGCCGGTCCCGGCCAGCCGCCCGTCTCGCATGTGCGTGCGCTCGAAAACAACCGCGCTCACGGCGCCTTCGTGGGCTTCCAGGCGGATCGGCTTCGCCCAGGGCCGGATGGTGACGCCGCTGCTCTGCGCCAGTTCGCGCTCATAAGCGCTCGCCTTCATGTCGTCGATGCCGCGACGATAGACCATGGTGACGATCTCGGCGCCCAGACGCTTCGACTGCACGGCGGCGTCGACCGCCGTCATCCCGCCGCCGATCACGACGACCCGGCGGCCGATCGGCACTTTCGACAGGTCGGACGCTTGCCGGAGCTCAGCGATCCAATCGACCGCGTCCGCGGCGTTGACGAGCGCTTCCTCGCCGGTTAGCCCGAGCTTGTTGGTGGCGCCGAGCCCTACGCCCAAAAAAACCGCGTCGAAATCCCTGCGCAAGTCGTCGAGCGTGAAATCGTGGCCGAGGGCGAGGCCGGATTTCACCTCGATGCCGCCGATCGAAAGAATGAAGGCCGCTTCCTTGGCCGCGAAATCGTCCGGCGTCTTGTACGCGGCGATGCCGTATTCGTTGAGCCCACCCGGCTTTTCGCGCGCCTCGAGGATGGTCGCCTCATGGCCCGCGACCGCGAGCGCGTGCGCGCAGGCGAGACCCGCCGGTCCGGCGCCGACGATCGCGACGCGCTTGCCCGTCGGGGCCCCGCGGACAAAGGGCTGTCTCCCCGTCGCCATTTGCGCGTCGACCGCGTGACGCTGAAGCAGGCCGATGCGAACCGGCTTGCTTTCGGCGTACTCGCGCACGCACGCCTCCTCGCACAGCGTTTCGGTCGGACAGACCCGCGCGCACATTCCACCCATGATGTTGGCTTCCAGAATCGTGCGTGCCGCGCCGAGTGGGTTGTCTGCGACGATCTGGCGGATGAAGAGAGGAATGTCGATCGAGGTCGGGCAGGCCTGCTGGCACGGCGCGTCAAAACAAAAATAGCAGCGGTCGGCCTCGACGTGCGCCTCGTGAAAGCTCAACGGCGGATGCAGGTCGGCGAAGTTGGCGCTGAGGCTCGCGGCGTCGAGCCGGCCCGGCGCGACGTCGGCCATTCCCGAGAGGTCAGAGACGATTCCCATGAGGGCTCCTCACGCGCGCGCAAAATCTTGACCAATTGGTCAAGATGCTCGCGTGTCTTTCCGTTCGTGTCAAGCGGCCAAAATTTGTTTTGTTGACAGAAAATCGTTTTTGCAGCAAAATCGTTTTTCGCGCAAAATCGTTTTTGTAGCAGGGCAGGAATTTTTGTAGCAGGTTAGGAAAATGAAGTCGCCAATCGGAAAATTGCGCCAGGCGAGCGACCGATGAATGACCGATCGCGAGGCGGCCCAAGAGCCAAGAAGCCGAAGAGCGGCAAGGCCTCGACGATAAAGGACGTCGCGGAGATGGCGGGAGTCGCCCCGGGGACGGTCTCAAACGTGCTGACGGGTCGGCGCGCCGTGGCGCAGGATTTACGACGAAGGGTTCTCAGGGCTGTCGAAGCGCTCGACTATCGACCCAATCAGATAGCGGCCAGCCTCAGATCGCAACAATCGCGCTCTGTGGGGATCGTCGTTCCCGATCTCATGAATCCGTTCTTCGGAGAGCTTCTGTACCATATCGACCAATTGGCCGCGACTAGCAATTTTCAGACCCTCCTCGTTGGCAGCAATGAAACAGAGATACGCGAAGCCGAGCGCATTCAAGGCCTTATCGCCCGTCGTGTGGATGGCCTGATTATTGCGCCCACCCGGGACGGCATAAGCGAAGTCGTTTTGCCATTCATCGCGGGTATCCCGACTGTGCTGGTGGACCGGGGTTTTGGCTTCGATAGTTTCGATACTATCACGGCGGATAGTCGGGACGCGGGGTATCGCGGCGCCAGGCACCTGCTGGAGCTCGGGCACCGCGACATAGCGATCTTGGTAACGTCGACCGAGCTCGGAAACATATCGGATCGCGCCGAGGGCTTTTACACCGCACTCGCCGAGGCCGGAGCTGCAAGCCGAAAGCAAGTAATCAACGGGAGCTGGACGATCGAAGGCTGCCGCCGAGCGCTCGAGCCTGTGCTTCTCAGAAAAAACCGTCCAACGGCTGTCTTCGCCCTGGCATATGTAGCCACACTGGGAACCGTCCAAGCTATTCGAAATGTGGGCCTGGCATTCCCCGAAGAAATTTCGGTGCTCGGTTTCGATGATTCGGAATGGATGACGGCTCTTCATCCCTATGTGAGCACGCTGCGGCAACCGGTGAAAGAAATGTCGTCGCTCGCTTGGAATCAACTGTCCGGGCGCATTGCCGGCAACGCAGGTGGGCCGGTGAGAGCGAAGCTGCCTTGTACTCTCGAGATCAGAGAATCTACGTCACCGCCACCGGCAATTCGATCCCGTCAGTAGCCAGAGGAGGCACGTTGTGAGTGCAGTTCCAATGTTGGCGATGTCCTGCGAGACAAATGATAGCGGGGTTGCATACGTCGTCGATGACGACTCTTCACGGTGCGCTGCTTGGGAAAATCTATGCAGCACAACGGCGCTCGACCCCTGCAAGTCGGCGAGGAGGGCAATGTGACCATCGCCATATCAACGTCGCGCCGACACTCTTCGCTTGCAGAGGGGCTCCGGCCGCATCGATTCGATTGGCGCCCTTCCCTCGAAGCCGAGGGACAGGCGGAGAGCCCCCAAACACACCAGGATTTCTCGCAGGAAGGAGACGCGTTCAAAAGCTCTGGCGCTCCCGCGATTTCGTTTGGCTCCTTTCGCTTGCTTCCAAGCCGGCGGCTCTTGCTCGACGGCGAAACGCCGGTCCATCTCGGCAGCCGAGCGTTGGAAATTCTGATCGCACTCCTCGAACGACCCGGGGAACTCGTCGGCAAGAAAGAACTGGTCAGCCGCGTCTGGCCCCGCACCCACGTGGCCGAAGGCAATCTCAAGTGCCAGGTAGCCGCCCTGCGGCGGGCGCTTGGCGACGGGCGCGACGGCCGCCGCTATCTGGAGACCAGCCCCGGGCAAGGTTATCGGTTCGTCGCGCCGGTCGCGGCCGAAAACGAGGCCATTCCCTGGGAGCCGCAGCCGGCCACACCGACATGCGAGCACAATCTTCCGAGCCGAACAACGCCCTTGATAGGGCGGTCCGACGTCGTCGCGAAGATAGCTGACCGAGTGGCTCGGGAGCGCCTGCTCACGGTCGTCGGACCCGCGGGCATCGGCAAGACGTCCGTCGCGGTCGCCGCGGCCGAGCGGCTGATCGGCGCCTACGACGACGG
>DASXYQ010000445.1:0-1969 GCA_036502445.1 Roseiarcus sp.
GGCGCGGGTGGTCGGCGCCAGCTGCAACATCGAGCTGATCCTCGACGATATTCGTGCCGAATTGCGCGGGCGCCCTTATGAGATCGTCGCGGTCGCGGGCGGCTGGAGCTTTCGCACCCGGCTCGGGTTCGGCGAAGCCATCCGAGCCGCGCTCGGCGGGCCGACAAAATCCGAACTGTCGAAGCCGAACGCGCTGATCCTGATGGCGATCGCGTATTTCCAGCCGATCCCCCGCGGCGAGCTCTCGCAGTTGTTGGGACGGGAGGTTTCCCGCGACGCGATCGCCGCGCTGCGCGAGCAAGACCTGATCGCCGCCGGCCCGCGCAGCCCGAGCCCCGGCGCCCCCTACGCCTATGTCACGACGCCGGGGTTTTTGGGGGAATTCGGGTTCGACAGCCTGCGCGACCTGCCGGACATCGAAACGCTGCAGGACGCCGGGCTGCTCGGCCGAACCGGCGCAGGGGCATCCGCCGGGGAGGCTCTGGCGGCCGAGCTGAGGGAAGTTCTGGGCCTTTCGGCGGAGGAAGATGCGCCCGAGGAGGACGCTGCCTGACGGCCCGACGAGCGTTTCTCCCGCGCCTTTGTTGCGATTTCGCTGTAAATGACATATATTATGCAAATTAGCAGGAGGCGATCATGCCGGCCACACAGCGACTCGAAGCTCACCCCCGAACAGCGGTCGATCCGAACGACGCCCTCCGAGGATTCTTTCACATCATCGACGCCTGGGGCGTGAGTGCCGACGACGCACGGGTTCTCCTCGGGTCTCCGGCGGAACGGACCTATTACGCCTGGCGCGGCGGGAACGCCGTCCGGGTGCCGATGGATACCCTGCGAAGGATCGGCTACATCGCGGGAATCTACAAGGCGCTGCAAATCGTCTACTCGGACGCGCATCTCGCCGACGGCTGGATCAAACGCCCGAACGGAGCCTTCGGCGGACGCAGCCCGCTCGATCGCATGAAAGGCGGCGACGTCGTCGATCTGGCGGCCGTGCGAGCCTATCTCGACGCGGCGCGAGCGCCCTGGAGCTGAAAAGGTGCCGGCGCGTCCGATCGATTGGCCGCAGGCCTGGCGCATCGTCGCTTCTCGCTACCCGGCGATCCTCCTGTTCGAGCGGCTGACGCCCGATCCGGCTGTCTGGGAGGCGCTGATCGCGTTGGAGCAGCTCACCAATCCGCGCGCCCGCGACGAGGTCGGCGAGATCGCGCTGGTGTCGCCCGACCAGCGCGTCTCGGGACCGGGCGCGAGCTATGTGATGGCGTCGTTCACGCACCTCAATCCCAAGGGATCGCGGTTCAGCGACGGCAGCTTCGGCGTCTACTACGCGGCCTCGGAGCTCGCGACCGCGATCGCCGAGACGATATTTCATTTCGAGGAATTTGCTCGCGACAGCGGCGATCCGATGCGGATGGAGGACATGCGGGTCCTCGTCGGCGCCGTCGCCGCCGAGTTCGAAGACGTCGCTGCAGCGCCCGAGCCGCGCCGCTCGCAGATCCTCGATCCTTCGTCGTACGCCGCTTCTCGAGCCTACGCACGAGTCCTGCGTGAGGCCGGCGCCAACGGCGTCGTCTACCCGAGCGTTCGTCGCAGCGGAGGCGAATGCATCGGGGCGTTCAGGCCGCGCGCCGTCGGTTTGCCGCAACAAGAGCGACACCTGAAGTACCGTTGGAACGGTGATCGCGTGGACCGCTATTTCGACTACCGGCTCGACGTCTGGGTCGATCTCTAGTCCTTAGGAGATCCCCCGGCTCTGCCGGGGTGGCAGTAGAAGTTTGACGTTTCAAGCTCCGCCTGGCGCAGGCTGCAATGGCCACGCGTGACACCAAGGTCAGCGACCTGTGCAAGGAATTGGGCGTCACGCGCCAGACGCTCTATCGCTTCGTCGGCCCCAACGGTGAACTCCGCCGTTACGGCGCGAAGCTGCTCAAGAGCAAAGCCCAAAGGAGTAGGCGTCGTCTCGACCGAG
>DASXYQ010000446.1:0-2648 GCA_036502445.1 Roseiarcus sp.
CACAAGAAGGCCCGCGCGAGCTTCCAGTTCTCCAAGCGCTGAGTTTGCTCCAACGCTCGCCTCTGGTGCTTGTTTACAATCTTAGACCGCGCGCTAGCGCGGTTTTTGGTAAGCGGTGTTTTGACCCCGCCTTCCTTTTCCGGGTGTGAGCGGGCAGATTCCGATCTCTGATTTTGAGATCGGCACGTCGCTATGTTTGACCATAAGTTTGACCCGAACTCGAGCGCAACGCGTCGGGTCGAGGTTTTCGTGGGGACGGGGCGGCGGCGGCGCTGGTCGTCTGACGAGAAGGCGCGGATTGTCGAGGAGACGCTGGCGGCGGGCGCGGTGGCGTCCGAGGTCGCCCGGCGTCACGGGATTTCCGCGCAGCAATTGTTTGGCTGGCGACGGGCCGCCCGGCTTCGCGGGAGCGAGGGCGCGGCGGCCGTGCCTGACTTTGCGCCGGTTATGTTGGAGGCTCCGGCGCGGGAGCCGAGGCCGTCGGAGGGAGCGGTGCTGGAAATCGTCGTCGGTGCGATGGTCGCCCGCATTCCGCTGACCGCTGATGGCGCGACGTTGGCGAGGATTGTTCGAGCCCTGAGGGGAGCGTCATGATCGTTCCCTCGCTGGGCGTGAAGGTTCTTATCGCGATGAAGCCGACAGACTTTCGCAAAGGCATGGATGGCTTGGCCGCGCTTGTTCGAGAGACGCTGGGCGCAAACCCCTACGGCGGGGTTATCTATGTCTTCCGCTCCAAACGCAGCGATCGGGTGAAATTGTTGTTCTGGGACGGCACGGGCTTGGTTCTGGCGACCAAGCGGTTGGAACAGGGCTCGTTCCGCTGGCCGTCCCTGCGCGAGGGAGTGATGCGGCTCACGCCGGCGCAACTCTCGGCTCTGTTGGAGGGGCTAGATTGGATGCGGGTGCGAGGGGTTCGAACGCCCACGCCGACGGCGGTCTCGTGATGTCGAGATTATGTGGGAGAATCTATATTTTGCAGGCGACTCCGGCGATTGATCATGATTCTGTGAGGCCATGCCGACGCCGCCTGATTCGCTTCCCGACGACGCAAGCGCCCTCAAGGCGCTGCTCGTCGCCGCGCAGGCCGAGAACGAGCGTTTGATCGCCATCATCAAGGAGCTGCAGCGCTATCGCTTCGGCCCGCGGTCGGAAAAGATCGATCCGGGTCAACTCGCCCTCATGCTGGAGGACGTCGAACAGGCGATCGCCGCGAGTGCGGCGCGAGCGGAAAGCCAAACCGAGGACCAACCAGCCAAACCCCCTGTTCAGCGCAAGCGCCAGGTCAATCGTGGGGCGTTGCCGAAACACTTGCCGCGCGAGGACGTTGTCGTCGATATCGCCGACAAGAGCTGCCCCTGCTGCAACGGCCTTCGCGTCAAAATCGGCGAGGATGTCTCGGAACGGCTCGACATGATCCCGGCGCGCTTCAAGGTGATCGTGACGCATCGACCCAAATACGCCTGCCGCGTTTGCGAGGGCGAGGTGGCCCAGGCTCCTGCGCCCGAGCATCTGATCGAGGGTGGCATTCCAACGGAAAATTTGATCGCGGCGGTCGTCATTGCCAAATACGCCGACCATCTGCCGCTCTACCGGCAGGCCCAGATCTATGGCCGCCAGGGCGTCGAACTCGATCGCTCGACGCTGGCCGACTGGTCGGGCCGCGCCGCCTTCGCGCTGCGTCTCGTGCACGAACTCCTGCTCCAAGTCTTGAAGGCCTCGGTCAAACTCTTCGCCGACGAGACGCGGGCGCCGGTGCTCGATCCGGGCCGACGCAAAACCAAGACTGGCCAGCTCTGGGCCTACGCCCGCGACGACCGGCCCTGGGGCGGTCCGGAGCCGCCCGGCGTTGCCTATGTCTACGAGCCCGACCGCAAACATGAACGGCCAGTCGCGCATCTGGCCGGCTTCGCCGGAATCCTCCAGGTCGATGGCTATGGCGCCTACAAGGCGCTGGCCGAAGGCGGCCCGGTCGCGCTCGCGTTCTGCTGGGCGCACGTGCGGCGAAAGTTCTTCGAAATCCAGGCCTCGACCCCGGCGCCGATCGCGGCCGAGGCGCTCGCGCGCATCGGCGCCCTCTACGCCATCGAGCGCGATATCCGGGGCCTCGCTGCGCCAACACGGCAAGCCGTCCGCCAGGCCCAGGCCAAGCCGATCCTCGATGCGATGAAGCCGTGGCTCGGGGCCAAGCTCGCCGCCGTCTCCGGCAAATCGACCATCGCCGAGGCGATCCGCTACGCGCTCTCGCGCTGGGCGGGCTTGACCCGATATCTCGACGACGGGCGGATCGAAATCGACAACAACGTCGTCGAGCGCGCCATGCGGCCCATCGCGCTCGGACGCAAGAACCATCTCTTCGCCGGGTCAGACGATGGCGGAAAATACTGGGCGATCCACGCCTCGCTGATCGAGACCGCCAAAATGAACGACGTCGATCCGCAAGCTTATCTCGCCGACGTCCTCGCCAAAATCGCCAACCGTCATCCCGTGAGCAAGCTCGACGAGCTCTTGCCTTGGGCTTACGTTAAGACCAACGCCGGACAGCAAGCGGCCTGAGAACATCGCTTACCGCTCTTCGCCAAATTTTTCTGCGGCAACTTTGCGCCGAAAATCGAGGGGCATTGAGAGAGAGCGCCGAACCACTCGAAGTG
>DASXYQ010000447.1:0-10964 GCA_036502445.1 Roseiarcus sp.
TGCGCGACGAGGCTTTCGATCAGTTCGGTCTGAATATTGAGCTTCCAATCGGAAGGCACTTTGAAATCGACCGCGGCGATTCCGAAATCCTTCTTGGCGTCGGCCGCCGCTTGTTCCCACGGTTTGAAATAGGGGTGGGGCCCGCCTGGGACGAGGACGATCTTGTTGTCCGAGGCGGCGGCCGATCCGACGAACGCGACCAGCCCAAAAAGCGCGGCGCCACGCACGAGACTGCGCATTGAAAACATCAAATTCCTCCCTGAACGCGATGGCTTCGCGGCGCGTGAACGGGCCAGCGCATCGATGACGAAAAGCATAGGGCCAACGCATATCGAATGCAATTCCGTATCACGGTGACGCTTTCCTTAAATCGAAATAGCGCCCGCGTAGGCCCGCCATAAAGCGAAGCGCATTTTAGGGGTTAGCTAAATCCGCCGTAATCACGTAATCATCAAGATGCGGGGCTGTATCGGCGCCGTCGCCCCCTGCGGAATCATCTGGCGCCGTCGTTAGGCTTGCTGCGCCGCCTGACCCCGTCCTATCGCTGACGGCAGCGCGCTCTCTTCCGTCATGAGGACTTTTCCAGAATGGACCAAGTCGCTTTCGAAGACGGTCGTCGTGTCCGATGACCTCTTCACAGCCGGGCTCGATCGGCGCGGAACGCCGCACGGGCCGGTTCGGCGTTTCATGCGTCGTTTCATTTTTTTCTTTTCCTATCATCTGATCCTCAACCGTCGAGGAATCCGCACCACCAAGGCGGCAGGGTTCCGCCTGCGCGTGCGGCCGACGGTGTTCCATCCGCGTTTTTTCCTCAGCAGCGAGTATTTCGCCGAGTTCATCGACGGGTTGGACCTCGAGGGCAAGTACGTCGCTGACGTCGGCACCGGATCCGGCATCCTGGCGCTTGCAGCTGCGCGCGCCGGCGCGGCGCACGTCCTGGCGCTCGACATCAATCCGAACGCGACGCAATCGGCGCTGGAGAATGCGCAGTTGAACGGTTTTGGCGACCAAGTGACGTCCGCCTGCATGAACCTTCTCTCGGATCTTCCGCCCAGCCCGCTCTTCGACGTGATCCTGTCGAGTCCGCCCAAACACGCGGGCGAGCCACGCGATCTCGCCGACCGCGGCTGGCACGCCGGCCCACAATATCGCGATGTTGCGGACTTGTTCAGCCAAGCTCGCGAGCGCCTGAAGTCCGATGGCCGTCTGTACGTGATGGTGTCGTCGGATTCCGATCTCGATCTGTTCAGCCGGCTGATCAAGGAGGCCGGCTTCAGGGCTCGTCTCGTCGTCGAACGCTCGTTCTATATCGAGTCGATGCTGCTGTACGAGTTGAGATTGTGATCGAACGTTGCGGGCTACAGCGGCGAGGTATCGGTGACGATGAGGCTGAACGGCTTGCTCATGCCGACCGGGATTTCAGGGCTTCACGAATCAGCGCGCGGCCGCGTTGTCGCGCTGCGACATTTGGCCCCTCCATCGCCGCGACAGGGGGGCGAAGGCCGAGTTCGCCGAGACCAGCCAACACCTCGACATAATTTTCGAAGCCACGATCCCGCAGCTCCGTCCAAGTGATGTCGCCGGCCGCATATTGGCGGATCGGCGCCTCCTGTTCCTTCGACGCCATGACAGCTCCGTCTGCGATCCCATCCTACGATACGCCGTTCGAGAGAAGTATTCCAGGGCTCAGGCCCGCCGCGGCGGAGCAACGCCCGCCCCACCTGCCCGCGAGCCTCTCAGAGACAGCGAGTGTAAGACGGGTGTTGCCGATCCCGCCAGGCCCAACAACGTCGGCGGCCTTGGTCACTCCTGCCCCACTCCCGATCTGAGCAATACTTAAATTGGATTGACACGCGCTCCGACATGATCTAAGCGCTGATCAGATTGGAGCGGGTTGATCCTCGTCTCGGTTGCCGGAGGCACGCATGGCGGCGATAGTGTCCTCTATTTCCAGGCCGACGCGTTTGCGCTCGGACGCGTTCTCGGGCGCCTTACTGACGGCGGGCGCCGTCGCCCTCTTCGTGGGCACGCTTTTCTATGCCGGTCTGACGCCGCGGCTCGGGCTGCCCGCGTTGGCCGCCGAACGCGGCCAGGCGCTCGCGGATGCAATTGCGCTCGGCGCCGACAAGATGGCGATGGCGGGCGGTTGGGCGTTCTTCGGCGAT
Organism: Roseiarcus sp.; assembly: GCA_036502445.1. Lineage (GTDB taxonomy): Bacteria > Pseudomonadota > Alphaproteobacteria > Rhizobiales > Beijerinckiaceae > Roseiarcus. The sequence continues at coordinate 2,166 of DASXYQ010000447.1, forward strand.
TGGCTGTTGCTCGGCGCGTGTATCGCCCTGCTGGGTCGCCGCCGGGGCGTCGCGAGCGACCTCGGGGCGATAGGGTGGGCTCTTTTGGCCGTGAGCGCCGCAATCGCCATGATCTTCGACTCGATGATGTCGGCTCTGCTGTGGTCCTTGGCGCACGATCCGGACCCGCAACCCTTCATGGCTTTCAAGGCGTGGTTCGACCTGCTTTTCTCCGTCGCCAATATTCCATTTGGCCTGGGCTGCGTGGCCGTCTTGTGGGCGGACGCTCGCTCGAACCCGCCGCTGTTGCCGAAACCTTTCAGCTATTTCGGCATCGCCATAGGCGCCCTCGCGGCTGTCAGCGGCTTCGGCTGGGTGACGGGTTGGCTGCATCTTCCGCTCGTCATTGGGCTGACCGTCACTTTCGGTTGTGTCGTCCTCGCCGCGCTCGGCATCCAGATCGCGCGGGCCGACTCGGGCGTCGCCGCCGACGTCGGAAGTTGAGGCGATTGTCCGGCAGGCCGCGCAAAGCTTCGCCGATTCGGTCCAAAGGGAAAGAATATCATCACGGAAGCCTCAGGCGGACGCTCATCGACGCTTCGGTCGAAGTGATCGCCAGCGCGGGGATCGACGCATTGAACTTGCGGGAATTGGCGTTGCGCGTCGGCGTCACGGCGGGCGCGCCCTATCATCACTTCGCCAATCGTGGAGAGTTGTTGGCGGCGATCGCCGAAGAAGGTTTCGAGAAGTTCGGCGCCGCTCTGATTGCGGAGCGCGATGCAGCGCCGGATGACGCCGCTTCGCGTCTGGAGGCGCTCGGCCGAGGTTATCTGAGTTTTGCAATCTCGCACCCCGGGCATTTTCGTGTGATGTTTCACGGTGACGCCAAGCCGTCGGGTCCGACGGAATCAGGGCTGCGGGCCTTGCGCCTCTTGCAGGACGCCGTCGAAGACTGTCAGCGGACCGGAGTGGCGCCCCCTGGAGAGCCGACGCCCCTCGTGCTCACGGCGTGGTCGATCGTCCACGGTCTGGCGACATTGTGGGTCGACCGCGCACTGCCTTTCGAGGGCGTGGATCCCGAACGATTGGCGCCCCAAATCGCAAACATGGTCCCGCGCATGTTCGCAGCCCTGGCGGCTGTTCGTCCGAACCCATCCGGCCCGACACGATAATCGGAGCCCGACGGCGCGCTCGGCTCGTCTGGAAAGCAGAGCGCATCGGCCGACGCCGGTAAATACTCAACTCGACGTTGATTATTTTCTATCCGCGACGCCTTTGATGCGCCGGGACGCGCGGATCGGTTTGGCGCCAAATTCCCTGCTCCACAAAATAATTCCCTGCTCGCGTAAATAAATTCCCTGCTCGATCCGTAGGGAATTCTCTCGCAAAACATTGAATTTGCAACTGTTTTCGAGACGGATTCTCGCAAAAATCGGCCGAATCGTCGAAATTCCCTGCTTTTTTCCCTGCCAGCAGGGAATTTGGCACGCCAGGAGGCCGTGAATTAATCCGAGGCGGGCGAGCCGGCAAGGAGCCGATTGGCGGGAACGGGGCATGCACAAAAAAACGCGCAACCTGCTGGCGACTGCGGACACTCCCGCTTCTCGCGGATGACGCGTGTCGGCTCGGTCGGTCGGCCCCTCACCCCCGCGCATCCAGCCCGTAGAGCGTATGCAGCGTCCGCACGGCGAGTTCGGCGTATTCCTCGTCGATCAGCACCGAGAACTTGATCTCCGAGGTCGTGATCGCGCGGATGTTGATCTGCTTGTCGGCCAGCGCCCGGAAGGCGCGGGCGGCGACGCCGGTGTGGGAGCGCATGCCGACGCCGATCGCGGAGACTTTCACGACGTCCTGCGCGCCATGCAACGCGCCGTACTTCAGCGTGTCACGCCGCTCCTCCAGGATCGCCATCGAGCGCTTGAACTCGGCGGTCGGCACGGTGAAGGTGATGTCGGTCGTCGTCGTGTCGTCGGAAACGACCTGGATGATCATGTCGACGTTGATGTTGGCCTCCGCGAGCGGCCCGAAGATCGCCGCCGCGACGCCGGGCTTGTCGGCGACCCGGCGCAAGGTGATCTGCGCCTCGTCGTGCGAGAAGGCGATGCCGGTGACGACCTGCTGTTCCACGATGTCCTCCTCGTCGCAAATCAGGGTGCCGAGCTCGGGATCGGCGGGATCGTCGAACGACGATCGCACGTAGAGCTTCACTTTGTGCACCATCGCGACTTCGACCGAGCGCACCTGCAACACCTTGGCGCCGAGCGAAGCCATCTCCAGCATTTCCTCGAACGAGACCTTGTCGAGGCGGCGAGCCCTGGGCACGACGCGTGGATCGGTGGTGTAGACCCCATCGACGTCGGTGTAGATGTCGCACCGATCGGCGTGCAGCGCCGCGGCGAGCGCCACCGCCGACGTATCCGAGCCGCCGCGCCCGAGCGTCGTCACGCGGCCGGTCGGCGCGTGGAAGCCCTGAAAGCCGGCGACGACCGCGATCTCTTTCCGCGCGAAGCCGTCGAGGATCGCCTTGCCGTCGATGCCCGATATGCGCGCCACGCCATGGGCGTCGTCGGTGAGCAGCGGGATCTGCCAGCCCTGCCACGACCTGGAGGGCATTCCCATGTCCTGCAGCACGATCGCGAGCAGGCCGGCGGTGACGAGTTCGCCCGAGGCGACGACCGCGTCATATTCGGCCTGGTCGCGCAGCGGCGCCGCCTCCTGGCATAGCGCGACCAGTTCGTTGGTCTTGCCGGACATCGCGGAGACGACGACCGCCACTTCGTGGCCCGCGTCGACCTCGCGTTTGACATGGCGCGCGACATTGCGGATGCGGGTCACGTTGGCGACGCTCGTGCCGCCGAACTTCATCACCAGACGAGACATGGGACTCCCGGAAGGGGAAGGCGGAGAAAACGCTCGCGCCGATCTTGCGGCGGACGTAAACAATGCGGCGACGACGCCCTCATTCAGTGCGTTTCGGGCTGCTATAGTGGCGCTGTCCGGAGCGGTCAACGCCAACGGTACGGAGGAATTTTCGGATGTCCGCCGCGAGCGTCATAAGCGAGGAAGTCGCCCGTTTCGACGCATTGGGCGAGGATTGGTGGGACCCGGCGGGGCCGATGGCCCCGCTGCACCGGATCAATCCGGTCCGCATCGCCTGGCTTCGCGATGCGATCGCCGCGCATTTCCGGCGCTCCGGAGAGGGCCCGCTGGAAGGCCTCGAGATCTTGGACATCGGCTGCGGCGCCGGGTTGCTCGCCGAGCCGCTGTCGCGGTTGGGCGCCGTCGTCAGCGGAATCGACCCGGCGGCGGGCTCGATCGAAATCGCGCGCGCCCACGCGGCCGCGACGGGCGCCGATCTGAGCTATCGCGTAGGAACGGTCGAAGATTTGGCCCGCGAGGGCGCGAGATTCGACGTCGTGCTCGCGATGGAGGTCGTCGAGCATGTCAACGACGTCCCCGCCTTCGTCGCCTCCGCCGCCTCGTTGCTGAAGCCTGGCGGCGTGATCGCGCTCTCCACCCTAAACCGCACGCTGAAGAGCTTCGCATTGGCGATCGTCGGCGCGGAATACGTGCTGCGCTGGCTCGCCCCCGGCACCCACCGCTGGGAGCAGTTCGTGACGCCGGACGAACTCGCAGCGTCGTTGCGTGCCGCGGGGCTACGGGTGAAACGGCGGCAGGGGATGGTCTACGACCCGCTGCGGCGGGAGTGGAGGCTGTCGCAGGATTTGGGCGTGAATTATTTCATGACGGCGGGGTAGCGGTTCCCCGAGCGCGATGGAGATGGCGATTGGCGTTGCGGCAGGACCTCAGCGGAACCTGGGATGGGCTCTACAGCTACCCCAGCACTCTGGCGCCCGTCGCTTTCGTCGCCGCGGTGAACGAAACCGCGGGCTGGTTCACGGGCAGGACCGAGGAGGTGGGGCGAAGTCGTTTCACGAGCGGACGGACACTGACAGCGACGCTGCAAGGGCGAAGGTCTGGCGTATTGGTCAAATTCCTGAAACTCTACGACGCTTCGGTTCCCGGTTACGACAGCGTCGCCTACGAAGGCAATATCAGCGCGGATGGGACCGAGATCGGGGGACGTTGGACCGCGCTGGGAAATTGGTCGGGAACATTTCTCATGATACGCTCCCGCAGGCTCGCCGAATCGAGTTCGAAGACTGCCAGAGAGAGGCTTGGCGGCGCCGTTTAGTTCCGTCGAATGGGGGGTGAAGCCGCGGCCACTGCGGGCGCGAAATGCCGCCAACCATCCCCGCGATAAGCTCGGCGCCGGCGGATCAGGATACTCTGGAAGACGAACGACGCGTTCATCAACGCCTGCAACGGCGAGCCTGATCGGCGGCCGCAGGCCACGGCGCCGAGGTCGCCGGTCCTGTCGACCGCGCTCGGCCCGTCGCCCTAGAGGTCCCGCCCATGCGATTTCTCATCACTGGAACCGCCGGCTTCATCGGCTTCCATCTCGCGCGGCGACTGATCGCGGACGGTCATTTCGTCTGCGGGCTCGACGGCATGACGCCCTACTACGATGTGACGCTCAAGCAGGCGCGACACGCCGTGCTGGCGCGCTCAAATGCGTTCGCTGGGCATGTCGTCATGCTCGAGGATTTCGCCGCCCTGCAGCGCATCGCCTCCGACTTCGAGCCCGAGATCATCGTTCATCTCGCCGCGCAGGCGGGCGTCCGCTACAGCCTCGAGAATCCGCGCGCCTACGTCGACGCCAACCTGGTCGGCATGTTCAACGTGATGGAAATCGCCAAGGCCGCGGAAGTCAGGCATTTCCTGCTCGCCTCGACCAGCTCGGTCTATGGCGCAAACACGCAAATGCCGTTCAAGGAGACCGACAGGACCGACCATCCCCTCACCCTCTACGCCGCGACCAAGAAGGCGGCCGAGGAGATGGCGCATGCCTACGCGCACCTATGGAAGATCCCGACGACCGCGTTTCGCTTCTTCACGGTCTACGGACCTTGGGGCCGGCCGGACATGGCGTTGTTCAAGTTCGTCAGGGCGACGCTCGCGGGCGAGGCGATCGAGGTCTTTGGAAACGGCCAGATGCGGCGCGACTTCACCTATATCGACGACCTCGTCGAGGCGGTCGTCCGGCTCGTCGACCGCCCGCCGCGCGAAGGCGAGCCGGTCGGGGAGATGGATTCGCTCTCGCCCGCGGCCCCCTGGCGCGTGGTCAATATCGGCTGCGGGCGGCCGGTCGGCCTCCTCGAATACGTCGATGCGGTCGAGACGAGCCTCGGCCAGCCGGTGCAGCGGCGATTCCTCGAGATGCAGAAGGGCGACGTGCCCGCAACCTTCGCCTCGCCCGACCTGCTGGAGCGGCTGATCGGCTACAAGCCGTCTACAGGGATCGAAGCGGGCGTGAAGGCGTTCGTCGACTGGTATCGAGGATATTACGGGGTCTGAGGATTAATCGACCGGGGCCGTAAACGGACGTCCGCCGATCTCGTTTTCGTGCTCGATCGAGACGGACGTCTCTCGACGTGTGGCAAACACCACATTATTCGGGCCCGGCGCGGGTCTATTAACCAACCCGGCGAAAGGTTGTCGAAGCGAGCTTCTCTAGCGAACTTCGACAGAGCATAAGCTGGCCGGTGAGGAAGCTCGAAGGGTTGATGGCGGGGCTGCTCCTGCTCTCGTCCGGGCGGGTTTGTCGTCACGGCGAAATAACGAAGCGAGTGTAGGAAGAGATAGATCACCCTCAGTTCCGGAGTTAGTCCTGTGCAACAGAATATTCTGATCAACCGCGCGGCGGTCGACAAGATACTCGGCGACGAAAAGCCCCTATCCAGCATGACCCACGAGGTCGGCATGGCCGCCGTCGCGGCCGAACTCCACCTAGGCATCGACGACCTCGAGCTCGACGCGGCCGACGCTGTCGAAAAGGGCGCCGCGGCGCTTTTCCTCGCGGGGTTCGGGCCCAAGCGGGTCGCGTCCGTCGCGCGCGGCCGAACCGCAAAGGTCAGCGGACGCAAAACCGGACGCTCGGTGAGCGCGAGGCGATCTCGGCGTCTTCCCGCGGGAAAACCGACGAAGCCCGCCCGTTGACCGCCAGTTCAGAAGCGCGGGGCCGGCGTGGTCAGCTAAGCTCGGGCAGCATGGCCTCGATCTTCTCTCGTTGCGCCTCCAAAAACAGCGGCAGTTCGACCGCTTGTCCGAGTGTCTCGACAGACTCGTCGACCGCGAACCCCGGCGGATCGGTCGCGATCTCGAAAAGGACGTGACCCGGCTCGCGGAAATAGACCGAGCGGAAATATTTCCGATCCTCTTGCTCGGAGGCGCCAACGCCGTGGTCATCGAGGAGTTTGCGGACCATCTCCGCCTCATCCGCGTCGTCCTCGGCGCGGAACGCGATGTGATGGACCGAGCCGGCGCCCTGAAAGCCGCGCGGAAAACCACCGGCAGCCCGAAGATCGACGATCGCGCCGGCTTTCGCATCGGGCGTGCGATAACGCCGGATCGCGTGATCGCGGCCGCTCTCGGAGAAGCCTAGAACACCGCTCGGGATCGCTCCGGTCGGCCCGGCATCTTCGAGCAGGAGGCTCACGCTGTGGAAGCCGCGGATAGCGTGCTCCAGCGGAACCGCGCCGCCGCCCCATCCAGTTTCCCCCTCGATTCCGCGCTGCCCGACCAGCGCAAAGCGCGTGCCGTCCGGATCCCTGAAGGATAGAACGGGTTCGCCAAATCGCTTGATGAGCGCGTCGTGGGCGATGCCCTTTCGATGAAGCGATGGGTCCAGTAGCCGATCGCCGCTTCGGGGATGCGAAAGACCATCTCCTGAGTTTCGCCGACCCCGAGACGCCCGGGTGCTACGCCGCCCCAGGGAAAGAAGGTCAGGATCGTGCCGGGTCCGCCCGTCTCGTCGCCGTAGTAGAGGTGATAGGTTCCGGGATCATCGAAATCAACGGTCTTTTTGACGAGGCGCAGCCCGAGCGCGCCGACGTAGAAGTCGAGATTTCGACGCGCGGGACCGGCGATCGCCGTCAGATGATGAATTCCTCTGTGCAGCATCGCTGAACTCTCCGTCTCGATCCCAACCCTCTGGTCGGCGTCTTGAACCACGCCGCGACGGTTTCTTATCAACCGTCCGCCGAAAGCCGGACTCGAACCGGAACGGCAGGAACCGTCGCGGACCCCGAAACAATTGCGCAAATTTGGCGCAAGGGTCGCAAAAAGGGGGCGGCCGCGTCCTGCCTCAGAGCTTGGCTTCGAGCGCATCCACCTGTCACGCCGGCTAGTGGGCCGCGTCGTTCAATGAGGCCCTCTAACACTGTCATACCCGCGGAAGCGGAATCCAGGGCCGCAGCAGCCAAGTCTGGATGCCCGCTTTAGCAGGCATGACACTTGTGTCTCTACGCAGACCGCCCCGCATTTTGAACGACTCAGACCACTAGTCGAGAGTCGAGTCGGCTCGGAAGCCGTCAGCCCGCCGCACGCCCGGCACCGTAAAACCATGGACCATGGAGTCGAGGTTTACGAGCTGCGCGCCCAACATTTCGGCGAGTTCCTCGCGCCAGATCGATGCGTCGCGCGCGTAGCGGGTCTCGCGGCTTTTGAAAGCCCGCGCGATGGGTGCGCTTCCGTAGATGGCGGCGCCGGCCAGTGCTGAGATTACCGGGTTCATGGCGAGCCTTGCATTGCAGATCGCGAAAACGGACGAGAAGAGATCTCGCTCTTCCTCTCCGACGTTTTCGTAACTCGGTCTGATGCACTGTTCGTTTACGGTCGCGCTGTGGCGAATCTCACAATCCAGAACTGCGACGGGGCAATTCGGCGCCGGCGGATGCTATGCGATCGATCCCGCGCCCGGGCGCCGCTTTTCGGCCACGCGCTCGCCCTGCCGCTCTTCTCCCGCAATGAACCCGACGCCGGCGCTTTGATGAAGGCGCAGATGGCGGCATTGACTGATTTTGATTTGGAGCGTTAGCGTACACTTGCGAGCCTCCTTGAGGAACGTGATCGGACGATCGCGGCCTCGCGCGGCGGGAGCAAGGAAATGCGCTACCGCATTCAATTCCTGGACGGCTCAGCGACTGTCATCGCCGAATGGCGCATCGACGCGCAAAACGCCGGCAGAGCGATCGAACTCCTCGAGGGTGTGCGTTGGCCGGCCGGCGCGGTTCGGATGCGAATTCTCGACACGAGCGGCCGCGAGGTCGACGAGCGGGCGAAGGCCGAGACGCCGTAGGGGCGCTTGTCATGCTTCGGTCGCAGCGCTTGACTTCGCGGGATCTCGTAATCTCGCCCCGGTCCACTGAAAGCCTGCGTTTTTAGGGCTTCTTTGGTTGGCGCCATTCCCCGTCAGACTAGCCGCGGTAGCGAGCGCAACTGTATGCATGGAGCCGAGGGCCTTTTCATAGATCGCGCGGGCTCGCTTTGAGGCTCGTCGCGGCAGTGAGGTGCTCCGGGCTGAGCGCCTTCTGCCGAATCGCGAACGGGTCACCTAGCCGCGAGCCGCGCCCTTTCAATTGTGCGTGAGGACTCCTTGTACATCGCCTTCGCGCTTCCATGTCGTTTGATTGTACGACGAACGGTCCAAATCCAAAATTCAAACGAGACTCCGGTCAGGGGCCCCGAGACGAAGGGGCAACGTATTCATACTCTGGCGCTATTCAATGAAATTCTGCTTCGATTTAGAGTCCGGACGGATCCTATGGCGGCTTGGTGAACAACCGGCTTCCGTTGTCCGTAGCTTTCGGGGGCGACTACAATGGCTTCCCTTGAATTTCAGGCTTCAAGCGATCGGGGTGACCGTGTTCATTGCGGCGCTGTCGTGTCGCTCCGTGCGCGCGGAGATGCAATCAGGCC
>DASXYQ010000448.1:0-1527 GCA_036502445.1 Roseiarcus sp.
GACGCGCCAGGTGACCGGTTACGCCGAGCGCTCGGGCCTGACCAAGAAAGAGAAGGTCGATCTCACCGGCGACGATTGTCGCGAGGGCCTCACCTGCGTACTCTCGGTCAAGGCGCCCGATCCGAAATTCTCCTCGCAGACCAAGGACAAGCTCGTCTCCTCCGAAGTGCGCCCGGTCGTCGAGGGGCTCGTCAACGAGTTGCTCGCGCAATGGTTTGAGGAGCACCCGCAGGACGCACGCACCGTCGTCGGCAAAGTGCTGGAAGCCGCGCAGGCGCGCGAGGCGGCGCGCAAGGCGCGGGAGCTGACGCGGCGCAAGGGCGCGCTCGACATCGCGAGCCTGCCGGGCAAGCTCGCCGATTGCCAGGAGCGCGATCCCGCCAAATCGGAAATCTTCATCGTCGAGGGCGACTCGGCCGGCGGCACCGCCAAACAGGGCCGCAACCGCGAATTTCAGGCCGTCCTGCCGCTACGCGGCAAGATTCTGAACGTCGAGCGCGCGCGCTTCGACAAGATGCTTTCCAGCGAACAGGTAGGCACGCTGATCACGGCGCTCGGCGCGGGGATCGGGCGCGACGATTTCAATGTCGAGAAGCTGCGCTATCACAAGATCATCATCATGACCGACGCCGACGTCGACGGCTCGCATATCCGGACTTTGCTGCTGACGTTCTTCTTCCGCCAGATGCGGCAGATCATCGAGAACGGCCATCTCTATATCGCGCAGCCGCCGCTGTTCAAGGTCAAGCGAGGCGCGTCCGAGCAATACCTCAAGGACGAGCGCGCGATGGAGGAGTATCTCGTCAGCCAAGGCCTCGAAGGCGCGACGCTGCGGCTCGCCAGCGGCGAAGTGCGCGCGGGCGCCGACCTGCAAGCGCTCGTCGACGAGGCGCGGGCGATGCGGCGCCTGCTGACGCAACTGCATTCGCGCTACAACCGCGCGGCGGTCGAGCAGGCCGCGCTCGCGGGCGCCCTGAAACCGCTCAGCACGGTCGACGATCCCGAGGGCGTCGCGCGCGCCGCCCGGCTCGCCGAGCGCATGAACGCGATCGCCGACGAGACCGAGCGCGGCTGGGTGGGCCGCAGCGAAATGGGCGGCGTCATCCTCACGCGCGAGCTGCGCGGGGTGAAGCAAGCGATCACGCTCGACGCCGGCCTGATGGCCTCGGCAGAGGGGCGCCGGCTCGATGAACACGCGCGCCCGTTGCGCGAGGCCTTCAGCGGCCCGGCGGTCTTCGCGCGCCGCGGCGACGAAACTACCGTCTCCGGCCCTTCGGAGTTGTTGGAGGCGGTCAACGCCGCGGGCCGCAAGGGCGTGACCTTCCAGCGCTACAAGGGTCTGGGCGAAATGAACAAGGACCAGCTCTGGGAAACCACCCTCGACCGCGAAGCCCGTTCGCTGCTGCAGGTGAAGATCAGGGAAGTGGACGAGGCCGACGACATCTTCGTCAAGTTGATGGGCGATGTCGTCGAGCCGCGGCGCGAGTTCATTCAGGACAACGCGCTGACCGTGGCGAACTTGGACGT
>DASXYQ010000449.1:0-3779 GCA_036502445.1 Roseiarcus sp.
ACGAATCGCAAGGGGAAGGGAAGTCGCGGGAGCGCGTCCTCCCGCTGTTCGCGGGAGAGGGCTCCACGGCTCCGCCGCCGCCTGCCGATTGGCCGCGCCGCCTTCGGTGGCGCCGCAGTAGTTGAAACAGCGGCCACACGACTTGTTTGGGAATCTCCCCGGCGGACGATCTCGTGCGGCGATGGATTGCTTCGCTGCTCGCAATGACGGAGAACACGAGGGTCGCCTGACTAAACCCGGTCAGCGATGGGAACATCCTGCTGTTTGAGCGACTTGAACCGGGATCTCTTTCATCCGGGGGCGCGTGATGACCATTGGGACGCCGCATGAATCGCGCCATCGAAGCCAGCAAACCTCGCCGGCGGGGGACGCCGGCGCGGGGCGCGTTTTCGAGACCGACATTCCCGCGCGATTGGAGCGTTTGCCATGGGGGCGCTTTCACGTGCTCGTCATCGCGGCTTTGGGGATCACATGGATCCTCGATGGATTGGAAGTCACGCTGGCGGGGTCGGTCGCCGGAGCGCTGAAGGCGAGTCCGTCGCTCAGGTTCACCGACACGGAAGCCGGGCTCGCCGGCAGCGCCTATCTCATGGGCGCGGTGGTCGGCGCGCTCGGCTTCGGCTGGCTGACCGACCTGCTCGGACGAAAGAAGCTCTTTTTCATCACCATCGTGGTCTACCTGACGGCGACCGCGCTCACGGGCGTCTCTTGGAGCGCCGGGAGCTTCTTTCTCTTTCGCTTTCTGACGGGTGCCGGGATCGGAGGCGAATACGCCGCGATCAACTCGACTATCCAGGAACTCGTGCCCGCCCGGTATCGCGGCTTTACCGACCTCGTTATCAACGGAAGCTTCTGGATCGGCGCTGCGATGGGCGCCATCGTCGCGGTTGCGCTGCTCAACCCCGCCCTCATCGATCCCGAGCTCGGCTGGCGGCTGGCATTCCTGGTCGGGGCCTGTCTCGGACTCGTCGTGTTCTTCATGCGCATGTGGATTCCGGAGAGCCCGCGCTGGCTCATCACGCACGGGCGGCTCAGTGAAGCCGAGACGGCGGTCGATGGGATCGAGGCGCGATTTCGCGCCGCCGGCGCCGATCTCCCGCCCGTGGACGGCGCGCCATCGCGGTTTAGAACTCGCGACCATACCCCAATATCGGACGTCGTCGACGCGCTCTTCAGGCGCTACCGCGGGCGCACCATGGTCGGTCTGGTGCTCATGGTGGCGCAGGCGTTTTTCTACAATGCGATATTCTTCACCTATGCGTTGGTTCTGACCAAATTCTATCTCGTCACGTCGGAAGACGTCGGCTGGTACATACTGCCGTTCGCGCTCGGCAACTTCCTCGGGCCCGTCGTGCTCGGGCGGCTGTTCGATACGGTGGGGCGGCGTCGAATGATCGCGCTCACCTACGCTTTGTCCGGGCTCTTGCTCGTCGGCAGCGGCGCGCTGTTCGAACACGGCCTGCTTTCAGCGACGACGCAGACGATCTGCTGGACTGTCGTGTTCTTCTTCGCCTCACCCGCCGCCAGCGCGGCTTATCTGACCGTTAGCGAGACCTTCCCGATCGAGATTCGCGCGCTGACGATCGCCATCTTCTACGCCGTCGGCACAGGAGTAGGCGGGGTGGCCGCTCCGTTCATTTTTGGCAGGCTGATCGAGAGCGGGTCGAAACAGAGCGTATTCGCAGGATACGCGTTCGCGGCGGCGCTGATGCTGGTCGCAGCTTTCGTCGCCGCCCGTTTTGCCGTCGCCGCCGAACGCCGATCCCTGGAAGACGTGGCGACGCCGCTGTCGGCGGAAGCCTGACCGCCCATCGGAACTTCCGCCGAAATTCGGCGTTTTTCTCGTACGATGCCGGCGATCTCGCCGCGACTCGAGAGCACGCGTCATGACGAAAATAACCTACGAGATTTCGAAGTCCCCGGCGGGGTGGGCTCTCTTGCGCAATGGCGAGCCCGGCGCCGATTACGCGACAGCGGAGGCGGCCTTCGAGGTGGCCGCCGCAAAGGCGTCGATCGAGATGCGTTCGGATAACGAAATCATAATTCACGTCCGGCCGGCAGACAAGTCGACCGAGCCGCCGGCCCAATAGCGAGCTGTAGTACTACCCACGTCATCCAATGACGCCGCCGGCTTTCTTATACTGTCCGCGTCTACTGTCCGCGTCCTCTCGGCTGAGCGGCCACGTCAAGTCGAACCACGTGGATGGCCGGGTAAAAGCCCGGCCATGACGGATGGGGGACAGCGAAGGAACCCCAGACTGAGCCGCAGTCGCAGACCGTGAGGCGCTTCCCTATGCTGCAATGACGGCGAGCGCGCTCATCCGCCATGCTGTTTTTTGAGATCGGCTAGCGCTTTCTTGGACGCATACATGAGAGACTTCGCCTGGTCTGACGAGTAACTGGCTATGCTGTCCCACATGTCTCGCCAGGAAGACGCATCGGGTTGGAACAACTTGGAATCGACCGCGCCCATGCGTTTGATGGTCTCGGCGAGACGCCGCTTGTCGGTATCGTTGGCGAGCTTCGGACTGCTCGGATCGCCCGTGATGAGGGCGACGGTCGTGCCAGGCCGCTCTCCATGGCGCGGCCGCGGCACTAATAGCAGACCTCGATGGTTTGTCTAATAACGTGCGTTCCCTGAGTTAATGCAACTACCGCGGGTAAGATGAAACAGCCCGCGCTCGAGAGCGCGGCCCCGTCCCGACCCCCTAGAACAACCCCTCGATCCTTCCGTCTTCGACCCGAATCGCCTCGGCCGCCGGCACGCGAGGCAAGCCGGGCATCGTGGCGATCTCGCCCATCATCACCACGACGAATCCCGCCCCGGCGCGTAAGTGCACCCCTGTGATTGGCGCGACGTGGCCGGTCGGCGCGCCGAGCATGGTCGGATCGGCGCTGAACGAATATTGCGTCTTGGCAACGCAGATCGGCAGGCGGCCATAGCCCGCGCTCTCCAGTTCCGCGAAGCGCCGGCGCACGGAAGCGTCGGCGGAAATGTCACTGGCGCCATAAATCTCGCGGGCGATCGTGCGCGTCTTCTCGATCAGCGGCATCGCGTCGGGATAGAGCGGATGGAATGCGCCCTTCGACGCGTCCGCCAGCCGCACGACCGCCTGCGCGAGGGCCTCGGCGCCCGCCGCGCCCTGGCTCCAGGAGTCGTTGATGGCGGCCTCGACTCCGCACCTTTCGCCCGCGACGCGCTTGATCAAGGCCAGTTCAGCTTCCGTGTCCGTGCCGAAGCGATTGATCGCGACCAAAACTTCGAGCCCGAATTTTCGGACGTTTGCGACATGCCGCTCGAGATTGGCGACGCCTTTTTCCAGCGCCGCGAGATTTTCGCTCGCGAGGTCGCTCTTGGCGACTCCGCCGTTCATCTTCAGCGCTCGCGCGGTTGCGACGACCACGGCGGCCGCGGGCTTCAGCCCGGCCTGCCGGCATTTGATGTCGAAGAATTTCTCGGCGCCGAGGTCCGCGCCGAAGCCGGCTTCGGTGACGACATAGTCGGCGAGGCGCAACGCCGCGCGCGTCGCGACGATCGAATTGCAGCCGTGCGCGATATTGGCGAATGGACCGCCGTGGATCAGCGCCGGGCAGCCCTCGAGCGTCTGCACGAGATTGGGTCGCAGCGCGCGCAGCAGCAGGGCAGTCATCGCCGCCGAGGCCTTGATGTCCTTCGCGGTGACCGGTTTCTTTTCCCTTGTGTAGGCGACGATCATCCGGCCGAGCCGCTCTTCCATTTCCTCGATCGTCTCGCTCAGGCAGAACGTCGCCATCACCTC
>DASXYQ010000450.1:0-4322 GCA_036502445.1 Roseiarcus sp.
GGAAATCAGCGGCTAACCCGTTTGTTTCTTTTTGGCGCCGCGAAACAACCCATGGCCGCATCACGCAGCCCCTGGGTTGCTTCGTCGCTTCGCTGCTCGCAATGACGGACTAACCGCGACGCCGCCCTACACCGTCGCGATCGGCGTCACGGGCGAGCCGACGGCGCCGGGCAGGCGCAGCGGCGGGGCGGTCAGGAGGAAGCGGGAGCGGCCGTGCTCGCGCAGCCAATTCGCCAACGGGGTCAGGCGCCAGATTTCGCCTAGCGGGATGCCGTTCTTGAACAGGCAATGTTCGTGCAGCGGTAGGATCGAACAGCAGTCGCCGCCGTCCGAGGCGGGAACCGCCTCGACGGCGTAATTGTCGGCGGCGAGCGCGGCGAGACCGCTCGACGAGATCCAATCGAGCAGCTTGGGATCGCGCCCGTCGAGCACGGCGCAGGCGCCGTGCAGCACATCGGGGTCAGGGTTGCGGCCCATCTCGAGGATGCGCTCGGAAAGCCCGGTGTGCAGGCAGACGATATCGCCCGGCTCGACGGCGACGCCGTCGGCCGCCATCACGGCCAAGAGGTCGGAATAGCCGATAAGCTTCCGTTCGTCGCCGAAATGTGCGCGCAGGTCGATCATCACGCCGCGGCCCTGTACGCCGTGCGCGGCCATGTTCTCGATCCCCAGCGCATGCGCGGAGGAAGTGCTCTCGCGCGCGATCGGCTCCGCGAGGCCGGCGTCGCAGGCATGGGTCGGCCCGACCACGTCCACGCCGGCGCGGTAGCCGTTGTAATAGACCCGCTCGGCGACGCCGTCGCCATCGACGTCGAACAGCCCGCCGACATGGGCAAGGCTGTCCCATTGCGTCGAATATTGCAGGTAGAGGATCGCCAGATCGTCGTTGAACACGTCGGTCGACCCCGTCCCCTCGAGCGTGCAGTTGAAATTCGGCCGCCCGTCGCGCAGGGTCGGGCGTAGCCGCGGCGGATAGCGGCGCGGATTGAGCGCATTGCCGCCGGGATAATCGAGCGGCAGACTGAGACAGAACGCAATTCCGTGCCTCGCCTCCGCCAGTCCCTGCCGCAGCTTTTCGCGGCCGACGAGATTGAGCCGCCCCAACTGATCGTCAGGGCCGAAATCACCCCAGTTCGAGCCGGGCGGGCGGTGTTTCCAGCGGGGGTTGGTCATGGCGGGCTTCCTCAAACAAGCAACGGCTCTCTCAGGTTCGTCATGCACGGGCTTGACCCGTGCATCCAGGGCCGTCGGCCGGGCTGGTGGACGGCCGTCCGCGCGCGCAAGCGCCTCACGAAGCGAGCGCCTCGTATAGATCGCTCCAGTCCGGATTGGAATCCTGAATGAGCGCGAGCTTCCAGGGGCGCGGCCAGTGTTTGAGGTTCTTCTCCCGCTGAATGGTTGGTTCGTCTCTGCGGTCCTCGCGATGACTGCCCAGCTCGAGCGGACGCTGATTTAGTCTTCTATCGCCTGATAGGCGAGCGCGCGGAGATCGAATTGCGGCGGATCGAAGCCCATCATCGACTGGGTCATGAACAGCCCGACCATCTCTTCCCGCGGGTCGACCCAATAGTAGGTCGTCGCGGCGCCCGCCCAGCCAAACTCGCCAACGGAGCCCGAGACCGCGGTTTGCGCGACGTCGAGCGCCACGCGCGAGCCGAGTCCGAAGCCATAGCCGGGCAAGGGCAGGAATCCGATAGCGATCGGGAGGAGCGAAATCGGCAGGTGATTTGCGTGCATGAGCTCGAGGGTCTTGCGTCCGAGTATCCGCGCGCCGTCGAGATGGCCGCCATTGGCCAGCATCTGCGCGAAGCGAAAATAGTCGCCGGTAGTACCGAACAGGCCGTGGCCGCCGCGGGCGAACACGTGCGGGGCGTCGACGGGGTAAGTGGCGGAGAGATCGCGGCGTTCGTTGACGCCGTTGCGCCAAGCCTCGAATACTTGGCGCAGGGTCTGATTGGTTATATCGGGGCGCCCGTACATTGCGCTGAGGCGATTTCTTTTTTCGGGCGGGACCTCGAACGCCGTATCGCGCATCCGCAGCGGTTCGAACAACCGCTCGCGCAGAAACTCGCCGAGCGGGCGGCCGCCGATCACTTCGATAACCCGCGCGATCACGTCGATGCCCACGCTGTAGTGCCATCGCGACCCCGGCTGAAAAGCCAACGGAAACCGGGCGAGGTCCTCGATCGCGGCTTCCAGCGAGCAGCTCGCGTCGAACAGCTTGCTCCCCTTATACATTTCGCCGACCGGAAAGTCATCGAGCCAATGATAGGTGAGTCCGCTCGTGTGCGTCATCAGATCGCGCAGGTTGACCGGACGAACCGGATCGACCAGGGCCCCGTCGGGGTTCAGCACCTTCACGCGACCAAACGCCGGAATATAGGCGGCCACCGGATCGATGAGCCTGCAACGCCCTTCTTCGTACAGCGTCATCAGCGCGGTGCAGACGATCGGTTTGGTCATCGAATAGAGGCGGAAAATGGTGTCGGCCGACATCGGCGAACCCGCTTCCTTGTCGCGCCAACCGAATTGCTCGGAATGCACGACTTTTCCGCGCCGCGCGATCAGCGTGCAGATCCCTGAGTAAACGCCGCGGTCGACATAGGACTGCATGACCGGCCTGACGAGCTCCAGGCGCCGTCGGCTCATTCCTACAGTTTCAGGCTTCTCGACGGCGTCGGACAAATTCCCCTCCTCCACGGATATCGATTTTCGATTTTCTTACTGAAGTACGCCATTCCCCGCGACGGGGGAAGGGTCCAGGTCACTTCGCTCGAGCCAGCCGGCGCGTGGCTTGGACCAGCCAGTTTCGCGTTTTCCGATCCACCTGCGGCGAGAGCGTGGCGCGCACCGCTGAGTGATAATCGTCGAGCCAGGCGATCTCTTCCTCGTCGAGCAACTTGGCGTTGACGAGGCTCATATCGATAGGCGCCAACGAGATGGTCTCAAAGCCGAACATCTCGCGTTCGGCCCCCGGTAGCGTGCGCGGTTCCACGACCACGAGGTTCTCGATCCGAATGCCGTACCGATCGGCGGCGTAATATCCGGGCTCGTTGGATACGATCATCCCGGGCGCCAACGCGGCCGTTCCGGCCTTGGCGATCCGCTGCGGGCCTTCGTGCACAGACAAGTAGGACCCGACGCCATGGCCCGTGCCGTGGTCGAAATCCAGTCCCGCGCGCCACAGAGCCTGCCGCGCGAACGCGTCGATCTGCGCGCCGGTCGTTCCCTTGGGAAAAACCGCGCGCGCGACCGCAATGTGCCCTTTCAGCACGCGCGTGAACCGGTCCCGCATTTCCCGGCTGGGCTTTCCCACCGCGATCGTCCGTGTGATATCGGTGGTGCCGTCTTCGTACTGGCCGCCGCTATCGATCAGGAACAGGCCCTTTCCCACCTTCAAATTCGATTCCTCGCTCACGCGATAGTGGGGAATCGCGGCGTGCGGGCCCGCCGCGGCGATGGTCGCGAACGAAATATCCTTCAGCTTTCCCGTCTCCCGTCGAAAGGTCTCGAGGGCTTCCGCAGCAGAAATCTCGGTCAGCCCTCCCCTTGGCGCCTCGCGCTCGAACCAGGCGAGAAATCGCGTCATGGCCGCGCCGTCGCGCACATGCGCCGCTCGCGCGCCCGCCAGTTCGACCTTGTTCTTGCAGGCTTTCATCAACGTGATCGGATCCGGGCCGACCGCCGGCTCACCGCCCGCGCGTTGAAATGCCTGCGTCAGAATCGCCGGCGCCGTCGAGGCGTCGAACGCCACGCGCGAACCGTCGGCGCCGAGCGCGCCGACAAATCCCAAAAGCCGATCGGGCTCCACGATGTCCGCCACGTCGGCGAGACGGGTTCGCACCGCATTGGACAATTTTCGCGAGTCGACAAACAGCGTGGGCTTCCCGGATTTGGAAACATGCGCGAAGCTCAGGGGTAGCGGCGTATGCCCGACATCCGCGCCGCGAATGTTGAACAGCCAAGCTACGTTATGCGCGTCGCTGACGACGAGTCCTTCCGCCGCTTTCAGGTCCGCCTGAACCCGCGCGATCTTGGCTGACGCGCTCTCCCCGGCCCAACGCTGGGGATGCGCGGTGATGGAGCCGACAGGCTCCGTCGGCCGATCGGTCCAGATCGCGTCGATAGGATTGTTTTCCAGCGGCGCGAGTTCGGCGCCGACCTTGGCGCATGCTTTGGAGAATCGGTCGACGGCGTCCGGCGTGTGCAGCCAGGGGTCGTAGCCCAAACGATCGCCGGGCTTCAGATTGGCCTCGATCCAATCGGCCGGCGCGCTCTCCGCGATGTTGAGCGGCTGATATACGGCCATGTCGACCTGCGCC
>DASXYQ010000451.1:0-3210 GCA_036502445.1 Roseiarcus sp.
GCCGGCGTGACGCTGCAAATCGTCCGGGACTGGGTGGTCAGGTTCAACGCCGAGGGGCCGGACGGGCTTATCGACCGGACCTCGCCGGGTCGGACGTAACCGGTACGAGCACTCCACGGGGCTGATGCAGAAGTGGTGTGGACGGCGCGCTTTCGCGGATTGACGATGGCTCGGCGCAATGTCGTCGTGCTGCGAGAGGAGCGGCGGCATGGCGATCGAGGACGAGCTTCGGGAGCGGTTGAGGAAGGTGGAGGCGCTGTTCTTCGGCGCGACGACCGTGGGCGAGCGCGAGGCAGCTGGCGCCGCCGCGGAGCGGCTGAAGGCGAAGCTCGCCGAGGCGAGCCGCTTCGATCCGCCGATCGAGATGAAGTTCACTATGCCGGACCAATGGTCGGCGCGGTTGTTCATCGCCCTTTGTCGCCGCTATGGGTTCCGGCCTTTCCGGTATGCGCGTCAGCGCAGCACGACGATCATGGTCAAGGCGCCGCGGCGCTTGTTCGATGCGGTCGTGTGGCGGCAGTTCTCCGACGTGCACACCGATCTCTGGACCCATTTCGAGAAGACGACGGAGCGCCTGATCCGGGAGACGATCCACACGGACATGGCCGACGCCGAACTCGCCCCCGAGCCGATCGGCCTGCGATAGGCGCCACGCTTCAGGCGGCCAACTTCGCCTGCGCCGCCTCCGGCTTCCAGTTCCAGGCCAAGAGCTCGTGCAGGCGGTCGTTGGTCGTGCGGCCGGAAACCATTCGCTCCAGCACTTCGGTCAGATAGACCTCGGGGTCGAGCCCATTCAGTTTTGCCGTGTTGAGAAGCGAAGAAAGAATGGCCCAGGTCTCGCCCCCGCCTTCGTCGCCACTGAACAACGAATTCTTTTTTCCGATTGCAATCGGTCGGATCGACCGCTCGACCGTGTTGGTGTCCGGCTCGAGCCGGCCGTCGTCGAGGAACGCCGTCAAACCCTCCCAGCGTTCGAGCATGTAGTCGATCGCCTTGATGCGCCTTGACTGGCGCGAGATTCCGTCCTTCACCGCAATCAGACGGGCCTTCAAAGCCTCCATCAGCGGCTTCGTCTCGGCCTGCCGCACCGCGCGGCGATCGTCGGAGTCGAGGCCGCGGATTCTCTCCTCGATCGCGTAGACGGCCGCAATGCGCGCGATGACCTCGCTTGCGAAGGGCGAGTTCGTCGTCTTGTGGACCTTCACGAAGTTGCGGCGCGCGTGAACGAGGCAGTACGCCAGCCGAATCCTGCCGGACATCTTCGCGTCGCCCGCTAGCGAGGCGTAGGCGGCGTAGCCGTCGACCTGCAGCGCGCCCTCGAAACCGGCCAGTTGCGCCACAATCTCCTTCTTGCCGCGGCTGCCCGCGAACACGTAGGCGACCGCCGGCGGCGCCGGACCCTTCCACGCCCGGTCGTCCGTTGCATGCGCCCAGAACTGGCAGATCCTCGTGCGGCCGCGTCCCGGGTCGAGCACCGGCATCGGCGTCTCGTCGCAGAACAGCCGGTCGAAGCGATGCATGGTCTTCAGTTGCAGATCGTAGAGGCCCCGGACCATCCAGGCCGCACTTCCCATCCAGCGCGCCAGCGTCTGGCGGTCGACGACGACGCCGTGGCCCGCGAGGATCTGCGTCTGACGATAGAGCGTCGACTGCCAGGCGTATTTGGCCACGGCGATATGCGCGATCAGCGCCGTCGTCGCCATCCCGCCCTCGACGAGCCGCGCCGGCGCCGGGGCCTGGACGATCGGGCCCTCGCAGGCGCGGCAGGCGTATTTGGGACGGATCGTGCGCAGCACGCGCAGCCATGCGGGAACCCGATCGAGCGCCTCGCTCGTCTCCTCGCCGATCCGATGCATCGGGCCCGTGCAGCACGGGCAGAGCGTCGACGCCGGCTCGATCACCCGCTCAACCCGGGGCAGATGCGCCGGCAGCGCGCCGATGTTGCGCCGGGCCCTGCGCCGCTTCGGTTTCGGCGCGTCCGACACCGGTTCGTCGTCGTTGGCCGGAAGCGGCGCGTCGGGCACTCGTTCCAGATCTAGCGCGAGTTGCTCGGCGTAGATGATCGCCGAGCGCTCCGATCGCGCGCCGAAGATCAGACCCTTCAACGTCGCGATCTCGGCACGCAGGTCGTCGTTCTCCCCGTCGAAGGCCAGCACCATCTCGGCCAGCGCCGCAGGGTCCTTGGGGAGATCTTCAGGGCGAATCGCCATGTCGGAGAGCTATCCGAAAGTGCCCGAAATCGCCAGCAAAACAAGGCGACCTAAGCGACTCGCGTCGGCCGCTTCGTCATCCTCGGGACCACCCGCGACCACTCCGAGAGACCTTCGATCAGCATCGCCAGTTGCGCGCCCGTCACGCGCATCGTCCCCTCCCGGATCGGGGGCCAGGCGAAGCCGCCTTCCTCGAGCCATTTGGTCGCCAGAACCAGACCTGAGCCGTCAAAAACCAGGAGCTTCAAGCGATCCGATCGCTTCGAGCGGAACACGAAAACGTCGCCGCTGTAGGGCTGGCCGCCCAATCCCTCCGCCACCAGCGCGACCAAACCATGCACGCCTTTGCGGAAATCGATCGGCTGCGTCGCGACGAACACCCGGACCTCCGCGCCGAACGAGATCACCGCGTCGACCTCACCGCCGCCAGCACCCGCTCCAGCGTCGCGGCGTCGACGCCGATGGGCACGCGCACCGTCGCGCCCGCGATCGTCACTTCGATCCGTTCCGCCGGACACGCTACGACGCGGGACGGATCGATCACGCCGGATCGCGTATCGACGCCGTCGTCGAGACGGAGCTGGACGAACTTCAGCCCCTCGTCCGACACGAGCCGCGCCTTGCGCCGCCAGACGTTGAGCAACCCCCGGCTGACGCCGTTGCGCCGCGCCACCTCGGATATGTTCACCTCCGGCTCGGCACTCTCGGCCAGTATCCGCGCCTTCTCCTCATCGCTCCAGTCGCGCCGACGACGGCGCCCCGTGATCACCTCGACTCGTTGATAAGAGTCGGCATCATGCCTGGACTGATGCATGGAATGAACGCCCCGCGCGATGTCGAACCTCGCGCGAGTCTCGCTCAGCCGAACACCGCAAGCGAGGTGGGGCTGTCGTACCGGTTACTTTCCAGCTTCGCGCACCACGTGTGGGAAATCGTCGCCCGCTGCCCGAGCATCTGCCGCGCGAGATCGTCAATCATCCGGCGCCTGCGTCTGCCCGGC
>DASXYQ010000452.1:0-9899 GCA_036502445.1 Roseiarcus sp.
TACCGGCGCTACCGTCGGCGCCGCCGAATCCTTCAGCAGCAAGGCGCCGGTGTCTCCGGCCGATTGCACCGTCGACTCATTCGGGGGCGCGATCTTGCTCGGCCCGTTGGCCGCGAGGATCAATGGCGGCGACTTGTGCAAGCCGGGCATGCCGATCTTCATCGCCACCGCGCCGCCGACCATAAGCAGCGAAACCGCGGTGAGGCTGGCGACTTTCAGATACCACGAACCCCGCCGCGGCGGACGCGTGAAGTTGATGCGGTCTCCAGCCTGCAGCGGCGCTTGCGCGAGATATTCGTGCGCCTGAGCCTCCCCGGCGCGCATCGCCGCGGCGATGGCCTCCGCACTGGCATCGGGCTGCTCGACCGGGGGGACCGGCGTCTCGTCGAACGAAGGTCGAAGCGTCGCCGCGGAGCGGTTTGGGAGCGTCGCCGGCGCCGCCGCGGCAGCGGGCTTCAGGAGGCGCGGAGACGGCGCGAAGCGCGCAGTCGCCGCGACGGGCGTAGGCCCAAGCGGTGCGACCCGCGCAGCCGGCGCGTCCGGCGCAGGCGCCGCGACGGGCGCAGGCGCGGGCGGTGCGACCCGCGTAGCCGCCACGACCGGCGGAGGCGCAGGCGGCGCGACCCGCGCAGCCGGCGCGACGGGCGGAGGCGAAGTTGGCGCGACGCGCGCAGCCCTCGCGACGGGCCCAGACGGCGCGACGGGCGCAGGCGCGGGCTGCGCAACGGGTGGAGGCGGGGGCGTCGCGCCCTCGTTGCGCGACGGCGCCTGCGTCCCTCTCTGGAGCTGATGCGCGTTCGGGAAGGGCTCCGACTTGGGCATCCGGGCGGACGCGATGTCGACGACTTTCTCGGTTCGTGGGCGCTCGGCGGCGATCGTGTTGACCAGCCGCGTCAATTCCGACAGCGGGTCTTCCACACCGGCCTGCGGCGCCCCCGCCGCGCGCAGGCGACGTTCGAACTCTTCCAGATTGACTTCGGAAATTGCTTTGGATTTCGCGCTGCTCATCAAATACCTCGCTGGCTTACGCGTTCCTTCGACCCCGGCGGGTCCCTGAAAGCAGTCTAGCCTATTCCGCGCGCAACTTCGACCGGCTTGCGTGCGATTTTCATCGCATCTCCTCGGGCGCGCTGACTCCCAAGATCGAAAGCGCGGACGCCAGAACTATAGCAATGGCGGTCACCAGAGCCAACCTGGCTTCCGATAAGTTTCTTTGGTTTCCATTAACGAAGCGCAAATGCGGCGAATCTTTACCCCTATTCCAATGCGAATGGAACTGGGTCGCCAACTCATGGGCGTAAAACGCGATGCGATGGGGCTCGCGCGCGTCGGCGGCCTGTAGAACGACGCGAGGATAGTGGGAGAGCGTTCGAATCAGGCCGCGCTCGCCCTCGTCGTCGAGATCGGCGAGGTCCGCGCCCGCGAGCGCGGAGGGCGCCAGATCGATATCCGAAAATGCCGCCTGCGCCTGCCTCAGCACGCTCCGCGCGCGGGCATGGGCATATTGAACGTAGAAGACCGGATTGTCCTGGCTCTGTTCGATGACCTTGGCCAGATCGAAATCGAGCGTCGCATCGTTCTTGCGCATCAGCATGATGAAACGGACCGCGTCCGCGCCGACCTCGTCGACGACCTCGCGCAAGGTGACGAAATCCCCCGAACGCTTCGACATCTTGACTGGTTCGCCCGCGCGCATCAGCCGCACCAGCTGACAAAGCCGGACATCCAAGCTCGCCGTCCCGCCGGAAAGCGCCGTCACCGCCGCCCGCATCCTCTTGACGTAGCCGCCGTGGTCCGCCCCCCAAACGTCGACGAGGCTCAGAAAGCCGCGATCGATCTTCGTCTTGTGATAGGCGATGTCGCTGGCGAAATAGGTATAGCCGCCATCCGACTTGATCAGCGGCCGGTCGACGTCGTCGCCGAATTGCGTCGAACGGAACAGGGTCTGCTCGCGATCCTCCCAATCCTCCGAGGGCGCGCCCTTCGGCGGCGGCAGGCGACCCTGATAGACGAGATCCTTCTTTCGCAAGACTTCGATCGCCTCGCGCACGCGATCCTGGCCGCCGTCCGCGCCCGTAAGCGCGCGTTCGCTGGAAAAAACCTCGTGATCGATATTGAGCGCCCGCAAATCCTCGCGGATCATCGCCATCATCGCCGCAATGGCGCGCGCGCGCACTTTCGGCAGCCAATCGGCCTCCGGCAGATCGTGCAGGATCGGGCCGAATTCCCGAGCGAGCGCTTCGCCGACCGGGATGAGATAATCGCCGGGATAAAGGCCCTCGGGGATCGCCTCGATCCGTTCGCCGAGAGCTTCGCGATAACGCAGAAACACCGAGCGCGCGAGCACGTCGACCTGGGCGCCGGCGTCATTGATGTAATATTCGCGCGTCACGCGCCGTCCGGCGAAGCTGAGCAAATTCGCCAGCGCGTCGCCAAAGGCGGCGCCGCGCGCGTGGCCGACATGCATCGGTCCGGTGGGATTCGCGCTGACATATTCGACGT
This sequence comes from Roseiarcus sp., assembly GCA_036502445.1. Lineage (GTDB taxonomy): Bacteria > Pseudomonadota > Alphaproteobacteria > Rhizobiales > Beijerinckiaceae > Roseiarcus. Next base: position 2,503 of record DASXYQ010000452.1, read on the forward strand.
TGACCGGGCCCTCGGCCGCTTCCGAACTTCGACCGTAATCCGCGCCGGACTGCAGCGCCGCGCGCAAGATGTCGGCGGCGACCGCAGCGCGCAGACGTATATTGATGAAGCCCGGTCCAGCCACCTCGACCGCCTCGACCTCGGGCTGTTTCATCAGCTCGGCCGCGAGCGCCTCGGCGAGCGAGCGCGCATTCGATCCCGCCGCCTTCGCCTCGCGAGCGTAGACCATCGCTGCGTTGGTCGAGAGATCGCCATGCGCGGCCTCGCGCGGCGGCTCGACGACGAAGCGCCCGAGATCGAGACCGGCGGCCAACTGTCCCGCCGCGATCTGGCCTTCCAGCAGCGCCGCAATACGCGCCTGGAAATCCTCGAAAAGATTCATGAATGCACTCTGGCAATTCTAGGGAGAGGCGTATTCTCGGAAGCTCGGCGCGGCTTTATCGCAGGTTCGCGTCGGGGTCAAAAAGGCGACGATACTCGCTGAGCGCGAATCTGTCGGTCATACCCGCGATATAGTCGGCGGCGGCGCGGGCGCCCTCCCCATCGCCCGCCCTGACCGTCCATTCCCTCGGCATCGCCTCGGGCGCCGCTAGATAGGCCGCAAACAGCCCGCGAACGATCGCGTCGGCCTTTTCCCGGACACGCTCGACCTCGGGATGCCTATACATGCGCGCGAACAGGAACCGCTTGATGTCGCGGTCGGCCGCTTCCATTTCGGACGAAAAGCCGATCAGCGCCCTGCCCGCCTCTTGAACGTCGCGTGCGCTCGCGACCCCCGAGTCGGCGATCCGGCGGCGCGATTCCGCTATGACGTCCTCGATGAAGCGCGTGATGACGCGCCGCGAGAGCTCGTGGATGGCGCGCGGGAGCTCGAGATTCGGATGCGCTTGTTCGATTTCGTTCAGCAGCGCGCCGGCGAAAGGGACGAGCCGGAGATCGTCCAAGCCGAACAGGCCCGCGCGCAAGCCGTCGTCAATGTCATGCGCGTTATAGGCGACGTCGTCGGCGATCGCGGCCGCCTGCGCCTCGAGGCTGGCGAAAGTATGGAGTTCGAGCGGATGGCGCCTGACATAATCGAGAATGGCGAGGGGGACGCCGCGTTCGCGATAGCGCTCGAGCGGCCTGCCCTCGGAGTCGATCAAGGGGCCGTTGTGCTTGACCAGACCTTCGAGCGTCTCCTGGCAGAGGTTGAGCCCATCGAAGTCGGCGTAGCGCCGCTCCAGTTCCGTGACCAGGCGCAGCCCCTGGCCGTTGTGCTCGAAGCCGCCGAAATCGCGCATGCAGGCGTCGAGCGCGTCCTCGCCGGTGTGACCGAACGGGGTATGGCCGAGATCGTGCCCCAGCGCCACCGCCTCGGCCAGATCGTCATCGAGGCCGAGCGCCCGGGCGAGCGCGCGGGCGATCTGCGCGACCTCGATCGTATGGGTGAGGCGCGTGCGGAAGTGATCGCCCTCGTGATAGACGAACACCTGGGTCTTGTGGGCGAGCCGTCGGAACGCGGTCGAATGGACGATTCGATCGCGGTCGCGCTGAAACGAAGTGCGGGTCGCAGAGGCCGGCTCGGGAAACAGGCGCCCCCGCGAGGCCTCGGGGTCGGCGGCGTACGGCGCTCGTATGGCCATGCCGGTTCCCTTCGTCCCTCGGCCTCACATTGCGTTTTGCCGTGCGAAGCTTATCTTAAAACAGACTTGATTGCGAACTCTCGACCCTGGATGTGACGATGAGCGATAGCGAAAGCCCCCTGCCCGTTTCGATCAGCGCCAGCGCGGCGCGGCGGCTGAACAAAGTGCTCGGCGACGACCCCGCGGCGGCCTTGCGCATCTCGGTGAAGGGTGGCGGCTGTTCTGGGTTTCAATACGCATTCGACATCGAGAAAGGCAGCGCCGACGACGACCTCGTGGTCACTCGCGACGGCGCGAAGGTCATCGTCGATCCCGTCTCGCTGGAAATGCTCGTCGGCTCCGAACTCGACTTCGTCGACGACCTGATGGGCCAGGCGTTCAAGGTGAAGAATCCGAACGCTGTGGCCTCGTGCGGCTGCGGGGTCAGCTTTACGGTGTGAAGCCGCAATTCGCGAACCGGCCCAATAATGTCATTCTCGGCGACGGAGCGCGCGCTCCGCATGAGCCGTGGGCCCCGGCGCCCATTTCAGTCTTGCATCGGGCGATTCCAACGCATTAGGCGCCTTTTTCTGCAACCCGCCGGCCCGGCGTTCGACGCGGCCCGACGGCGCGAGGCCGCGGTGCCACCTTAAATTTCATCCGCGAGACAGATTCGACACGTCCCCAAATTCCCCTCCTGCCCGAACCTGAGCAAACTGCCTGCCCGCCCCCGAGATTTGCTAGAGAGACTTCGAAGCATGACAAGGGTTGCTGAAACTTCTTTATAACTAAAATAATATGTATTTCATCTTGCAAAAAGCCGTCTGGACATGCGCCGCGCCGAGGCGGCGCTGGAGGCCGCATACGATCCTCGTTTCGTTCCGGCCCGATGGATTTCGCCCGAGTTCTCAATGTAGGACGAATTGCGATTTCCAGAAAGCAATTTCTGAACCAGATCCTAATGCGCTCACCCCTCGCAAAAGTCCGCCGGATGTTTGTTGAGGCCGACCCGTCATGCCCCATAAAGGACGTTGTGGGACACTATCGAACATGGCAGGGGCGACGTCTTATCGACATACGCTCGGGCGGATGTTCTGGTTACGGCAGAAGACGTTCGTCGGGTCGTATTTGTCCTTGAGCGCGATCAGACGCGGCAGGTTGTCGCCGTAGGCCGCACAAACGCGCTCATCGCCCTCGTCGCCCAGATTGTTGACATACACGCCGCCCGTCGAAAAGGGGCGCACCGCTGTCCAGAGCTCCCTTACCCAGGCGCTATTCGCAGGATCGTCCGCAGGCGCATCCCAGATCGAAATCGGGAAGCAGTCGAAGGCGGCGTCGCGATTCACGTAGGCTGTTGCATCGGGCGACACGCGTGCGATTGCGCCTCCGACATGTTGAAAGACGACGAGCGCGCGGGGCGAGGGGGACAAGCGAAAGCGACCAAGCAGAACGTCAATGAGCTCGTCACTGATCTGATGCAGGAATTGCGCCTTCCAACAATAGCGGTGACCGCGTGGAAACACGGCATCGCCGGCCGACTGGATCGCGAGATAGGGCGTCAGGCCAAGGTTCTCCTCCGTCGCCCGAACGGTCGCTCGCAGCGGCGCCAGCAGTCGATCGAATACGGCTGCGCCTTCCTTGGCGGGTCCCGCGTAGCACAGTGTGATGCCGAAGACTGGCTCCCCGGACGAGCCCATTGAAATGCCCGCATCAGCGCTGACTTCATCGGGAGCGCCAGCAGCTAAGTCGCGGTAGAAACGCATGGCGTCCCGTGCATGTGCCTGGTCATATGCGAACGAAGCGCGCAGCATCTCGCGCCCGATGGGATGTAGTCGGAATGTCAGAGAAGTAGCGACGCCGAAATTGCCGCCACCCCCGCGGATCCCCCAGAACAGGTCGGAATTCTCGGTCTCGTTCGCGTGTAGGATTCGTCCGTCCGCGGTGACGATCTCGGCCGAGAGAAGATTGTCACAAGCTAGTCCGTAGGCGCGGCCGAGTTTGCCGAAACCGCCGCCGAGCGTGAGGCCCGCCATTCCGGTATCGCTGTTGACGCCCATGGTCGTCGCCAGTCCGAAGTTCTGCGTGGCGGCGTCGAATTCGCCTAGCGTCAGGCCGGCCGCCCCACAGATAATTCGCCGCTCGGGGTCGATCTCGACGCGTTTCATGCGCGAAAGATCGATCACGACGCCGCCTTCACAAACCGAGTTCCCGGCGATGTTGTGGCCGCCACTGCGAACCGCCACGGCCATTTTCTGGGCTCGTGCGAACTCTAGCGCGTTGACGACATCCGCGGGACTGACGCAATAGGCAATCCCGGCCGGCCGTTTGTCGACCATTCCATTCCATACCGCACGCGCGCGTTGGTACTCGAAGTCGTTCGGCAGAACCAAACTGCCGCGGAAGTTTTGGCGGAACTGGACTATGTCGTTGGCAGGAAACATAGTACGATTGCCCCCATAACGTATCGTCTCTTGACGCGAGCAGGCCCCTCGGTGGGTCTGAGTTCAGAGCTCGAGTGCATAGCTTCCACCTAAAGGGCCCGTGCTGGCAAAATCGAATTCCTCACCTCCTAGATGAGCTGGATTCATGTAATCTCGGCGCATGAGAAGACTCCCTCCCTTGTCCGCTTTGCGCGCTTTCGAAGCCGCAGCCCGTCACCTCAGCTTCCAAAATGCGGCTGAAGAGCTCGGGGTGACGCCCACCGCCATCAGTCATCAGGTCCGACTGCTCGAAGAAGTCTGCGGACAAGCTCTATTTCAAAGGCGTCCTCGTCCATTGGCCCTGACCACAGCCGGCGCGAGGCTCTTCCCCGTACTGCGAAAGGGGCTCGATGCCTTCGCGGGAGCGATCGCCTCTTTAACTGAAACCTCTCCGCTACGCGTGACGACCCCCAACGCGTTTGCCAGCCGCTGGTTGATTCCCAGACTGCCCCTCTGGCGCAAAGCAAATCCGGAGGCTGCGCTTGAAGTAATCGGGACCAATGTCATTCTCGATTTGAGATTGGGCGCGGCGGACGTCGCCATCCGTTATTCCAGCGAGCTTCGCGAGGATCATCTGATCGTGGAGGAGCTTTTTCGCGACAGCTATTTCCCGGTTTGCAGCCCGGCTTTGCTCGCGGATAGGCCGCCGATCCTCCGCGCTGCTGATCTGTTCCACTATCCCCTAATTCACTACGACTGGTTCAGGTCCGATCCGACAGTTCCCAATTGGCGTCGTTGGTGGGCGAGCGCGCGATCCCTCGACCCCGAACTGGCCGATCTGGCCGCAGTCTGGGACTTGAGCTTTAGCGAGGAACTGCATGCCATCGACGCCGCAATCGCGGGGCAGGGAATCGCGATTTGTAGCGACGTCGTGGTCGGGGACGAGCTCAAGAGAGGAACCCTGGTCAAAGCGCTGGAAACATCGATTCCAGGTTATAGGTTCTATCTGGCATACTCTCCTGGTAATCCGCGGCAAGGAGTTATCGAGGCATTTGGGAGCTGGATGAAATTAGTCGCTTGATGTCGGCTATTCACGGAAACACTGAAGCCGCTTTCTGGTGGCCCCTTCTCATGACCGACACATCGATCATCCCTGCCTGAAAATGTGACAAGCTGCGCGGCTCGATCGCGAGAGTGTAGCCGCGCCCCGCGGCGGCGACGTTGCCACCCTCAGCCGAGATACTCCATGATGTAGAGGCCGGCGCCGCTCCAGTCGGTGCAATAGCAGAGACCGTTCTTGTCGACGAACACGTCGGCTGAGTGCAGCACGATGGGGCGGTTGGGCCGCGGGTCGACGAGCCTCGAAGGCGCGGGCGGCACGCAGGCGCCGACCTCGCGGGGATGGAAGGCATCGCTGATGTCGTAAACGCGCACCCCGGCGTTCTGATAGGTGGCGAAGATCAGCTGCGAGCTCTGGAAGGACCCCGGCCGATTCTCGTGGATGTTGTGCGGGCCGAAATGACCGCCGACCGCGATGTAGTCGCGATCCTGGGGCAGCGGGAACGTGGCGATGCTGATCGGGTTGGACTTCACCTGATTGTCGAAGACCCAGATCGGCTTGAAGCCGTCCTCTGCGCGGTCGAGCACCGCTTCGTCGAGCACGATCAGCAGGTTCCGGTCGGTCAGCGGCAGGCAATTGTGCGTGCCGCCGCCGAACGGCGGCGCCCAGTTCCGGTGAACGATCAGCTTCGGATCGCTCTTGTCCCTGACGTCGACGCTCGCGAGGCACCCGTCGCGCCAGGCGCAATAGGCGATGTCGTCGGCGACGACCGCATGGTGGAGGCCGTAGCGCCCGCGCTCCAGCGGCCAGTGCGCTTCCTCGCCCGCTGCGAGATTCATCCCCGGCAGCCAGAAGCGGCCCGCGATCGCGGGCTTTGTCGGGTCCTGCATGTCGATGGTGATGAGAATATAGTCGGAGAAACCGTCCATCATCGCCGAGGCGTAGGCCCATCGGCCGCCGACATACCAGATGCGGTGCAGGCCGGCGCCGTCGACGGGCATGAAGCCGATCTGCCGCGGCTCAGCCGGTTTCGAAATATCGAACACGGCCATGCCGGCCGACCAATCGCGGGTGGGCGCCTCTACATGGCCGCCGTGCGTGCCGGACTTCGGCTTGTAGTAGTTGCGCTCGTCGGCCATTTCCGGCTGCGAAAACATGTCGCGGCCGTGCACGAGCAGCAAGAGATCGTCGTGAACCTGCAGATGCAGGCTCCAGGTGTTCGGCGGATTCTGGATATAGTTGACGGTTTTCGGATTTGTCGGGTCGCTCACGTCGACGACCGAAAAACCCTTCGAGCAGACATGGCCGATATAGGCGTAGCCGTTGCGCACCATGATCTGCTGGCCGTCGGAGCGGCCCGCCTGATCGGAGTGGCCGATCAGGCGCATGTTGTGGGCGTAGGTCGGGTTCAGAAGTTCAGTGCGGCCCATGTCCGCGATCCTCCCGGCTCAGCCCTTGTACTCGACGATGTAAAGGCCAGCGTTGAAGTCGGTCATATAGCAGAGCGCGTTTGCATCGACGAAAACGTCGGCCGAATGCAGCACGATCGGGCGGTTGGGGCGCGGGTCGACCCATGTGGTCGGCGGCGGCGGCACGAAGGCGGCGACTTCCTTGGGTTGGAACTGGTTCTTGATGTCGTAGACCCGCAGGCCGGCGTTCTGGTAGGTCGCGAATATCAGCTCGGAGCTGACGAAGCTGCCCGGCCGGTTCTCGTGGACGTTGTGCGGTCCGAAGTGGCCGCCGACCTTCAGATAGTCCTTGTCCGACGGCGCGGGGAAGGTGGAGATGCTGATCGGGTTGGACTTTACCTGATTGTCGAACACCCAGATCGGCTTGAAGCCGTCTTCCTGATTGTCGAGCACCGTTTCGTCGACGACGATCAGCAGATTGCGGTCCGGGAGCGGCAAGGCATTGTGCGTGCCGCCGCCGAACGGCGGCGCCCAGACTTTGTGGACCAGCAGTTTCGGGTTCGCCTTGTCTTTGACGTCGACCACCGCGAGACAGGCGTCGCGCCAACTGCAATAGGCGATATCGTCGTGGATGATGGCGTGATGCAGGCCAAAGCGGCCGTTCGGGGTCGGCCACTTCGCTTTTTCGCCGGCGGCGACGTTCATGCCCGGGAGCCAGTATTTTCCCGTGAGCACCGGCTTCTTCGGGTCCTGCATGTCGATCGTGATCAGGATGTAGTCGGAGAAGCCGTCGAGCAGCGCCGATGCGTAGGCCCAGCGGCCGCCGACATACCAGATGCGATGCAGGCCCGTGCCCTCGACCGGCATGAAGCCGATCTGCCTGGGTTCGTCCGGCTTGGAAATATCG
>DASXYQ010000453.1:0-18984 GCA_036502445.1 Roseiarcus sp.
AAGAAGGGCCAGGCCTGGGGCCTGAAGACGATCGAGAGTTTTCACACCCACGGCACCCCACCCTTGCCGGGAGAGTGACTCTCCCCTCCCCGCCTCTTGCGGGGAGGGGCCGGGACTCTCCCCTCCCCGTTCTCACGGGGAGGGGACTCTAAGAAGGAGGCCTGAAATGACCGCCAGTCCCAAAACCGCGCTTGTCGTCAGCGCGCACTCGGCCGATTTCGTCTGGCGCGCCGGCGGCGCGATCGCGCTGCATGCAGCGGCGGGCGAGGCGGTGACGGTGCTCTGCCTCTCCTACGGCGAGCGCGGCGAAAGCGCCAAGCTCTGGCGCCAGGAGGGCATGACCCTGGAGCGCGTCAAGCGCGAGCGCCGCAAGGAAGCCGAGGCGGCGGCCGAGAAGCTGGGCGTCGCCGACATTCAGTTCTGGGACCTCGGCGACTACCCCCTCGATCTGACGCGAGAGGCGTTGTTCCGTCTCGTCGACGTCTACCGCGCGATCCACCCCGCCTTCGTGCTTTCCCATTCCGAAAAGGACATCTACAACCACGATCACCCCGCTGTGACCGACTTCGCGCAGCACGCACGCATCATCGCGCAGGCGCATGGACACAATCCCCGCCAGCCGGTGCTGGGCGCGCCGCCCGTCTTTCTGTTCGAGCCGCATCAGCCCGAGCAATGCGGCTGGAAGCCCGACGTGCTCCTCGACATCTCCCCGGTCTGGGAAAAGAAGCGCGCGGCGATCGAGTGCATGGCGGGCCAGGAGCATCTCTGGGAATATTACACCCGCGTCGCCCTGCAGCGCGGCGCGCAGGCCGCGCGCAACTCGGACAAGAAAATCACCTACGGCGAAGGCTATCAGGCGGTGTTTCCGCATGTCGTGGAGCGATTGGCATGAGCGTCGTGGTCACGGGTACTGCGCGTGTCTCTCCGGAAATCCTTCGCGCGTTCGCGCCCTTCGGCGTCGCGACAGTGCATGAGGCGCAGGGTCGCACTGGCCTCCTCGCCTCGTACATGCGGCCGATCTGGGCCGGCGCCCGGCTCGTCGGCTCGGCGGTCACCGTTTCCGTTCCACCCGCGGACAATTGGATGCTGCATGTCGCGGTCGAGCAATGCCGGGCCGGCGACGTGCTCGTCGTGGCGCCGACCTCGCCCAGCGACGCCGGCTATTTCGGCGAATTGCTCGCGACGTCGCTCGTCGCGCGCGGCGTCGTCGGGCTGATCATCGAAGCGGGCGTGCGCGACGTGGCCGCTCTCGGCGAGATGAAGTTCCCGGTCTGGTCGAAGGCGATCTCGGCGCAGGGCACGGTCAAGGAGACGCTCGGCTCGGTCAATATTCCGCTTGTCTGCGCCGGCCAGCTCGTCCAGCCCGGCGATCTGATCGTCGCCGACGACGATGGCATCGTCGTCGTGCCGAGAGGCTCGGCGAGCGCGGTCCTCGCGGCGTCCGAAGCGCGCGAGCGCAAGGAGGAAGCGACGCGGGCGCGCCTGAAGGCGGGCGAGCTGGGGCTCGATATCTACGGCATGCGCGAAGCTCTGGCGAAGAAGGGCCTGAGGCGCCAGCCGGCGCCGGAGGATTGAGAGGTGCCGAAACCGCCTTTGCCGCTGAGCGTCGCCGTCGGGGCTTATCCCCACACCGAGGCGCTGAAATCCGGGCGGATCGCCTCGGCCACACTCAACCTGGACCTCGTGGAGATTTCCCCGATCAACCGCGCCTTCGCCCCGATGGTCCGCGAGCGGCGCTTCGACGTCTGCGAAATGGCGATCGCTACTTTCCTGCAGGCCAAGGCCTACGGCAAGGAGCTCGTTCTGCTGCCGATCGCGATGGCGGCGCGATTCCAGGAATCGGCGCTGCTCTGCCGGGTGGACAGCGCCATTCGCGGGCCGGCGGATCTCGCCGGGCGCCGCGTCGGCGTGCGCGCCTATAGCCAGACGACCGGAATGTGGCTGCGCGGTCTGCTGGTGGACGACTACGGCGTAAAGCCCGAGGACGTGCGCTGGATCACCTTCGAGGGCGCGCATGTGCTCGAATATGCCGATCCGGCCTTCGTCGAGCGGGCGGCCCCGGGCGAGGAATTGCTGAAGATGCTGCGAGCGCGGGAGCTTGACGCAGTCATCGTCGGCAACGATGTTCCCGACCATCCGGAGTTGCGCACCGTCTTCCCCGATCCCGCCGCCGCGGCGGCGGCGTTTTGGGAGAAGCATCGCTTTGTTCCGGTCAACCACATGATCGTCGTCCGACGCGAAATCGCCGTCGATCATCCGGACGCGATCCGAGAATTGTACCGCCTGTTCGTCGCCTCGAAAGCGGCGAGCGACGCCACGACGTCGGCGCGGGACCGCGCGCCGATGGGGCGCGAGGCGGTCGAGCCGTCGGTCGCGCTGGCGCTGCGCTTCGCGGGAGAGCACGGCTTGCTGCCTCGCCCGCTCAGCCTCGAGGAGGTCTGGGAGGGCTGCCCGCCTCCGTCATTGCGAGCGTAGCGAAGCAATCCACGGTTCCGCCGCACATTCGCGGATTTGACCGCGCCTCGTCCGCTCGCACCACACGACGAGTTATTGCACGACCGGTTTGAGACTTCGTCGGCGGACCATATGGTGGAGAGATGGATTGCTTCGCTACGCCCGCAATGACGATGAAGGCGATCGGCCTTGGATGCGCGGGTCGATCCCGGATCAAGTCCGGGGACGTGCATGGCGAAAGCGCGAGGCCTCGGCTTTGGAAATCATCGGTTCCGAGGTAAGCACGGCAGGACGGCGGGCTGAGACCGATCCGCACGGGAGGGAATTTCGATGAAGCCGACTAAATGGGCAGCGAGGATCGCAATCTGCGCCGCTTTGATCGCGACGCCGGCTCTCGCCGATGATGCGACGGTGACGATCGGCCTGATCCTGCCGATGACCGGCCCCTCCGCGAGCACCGGCAAGCAGGAACGCGCCGCCGCCGAGCTCTATATCCAGCAGCATGGCGATACCGTCGCCGGCAAGAAGATCTCGCTGATCGTCAAGGACGACACCGGCGCCGCCGACGTCACCAAGCGCCTCGCGGAGGAACTGATCGGCAACGATCACGCCAAAATCCTGATGGGTTTCGGCCTGACGCCGCTGGCGCTGGCCGCGGCGCCGGTGGCGACCGAAGCGAAGGTCCCGGAAATCGTCAGCGCGGCGGGGACGGCGATGATCACCGAAAAATCGCCCTATATCGTGCGAACTTCGTTCACGCTGCCGCAGTCCGCGGCGCCGATGGCGGAATGGTGCCTGAAGAACGGCATCAAGAAAGTGGTGACGCTGGTGACCGATTACGGTCCGGGCATCGACGCGGAGAAATGGTTCAGCCAGACCTTCACCAAGGGCGGCGGGGTCGTCGCGCAGCAGATCCGCGTGCCGCTGAAGAACCCCGATTTCGCGCCGTTTCTCCATCGCGCGAAGGACGATGCGCCCGACGCGGTGTTCGTCTTCGTACCCTCCGGCTTCGGCGCCGTCTTCATGAAGGAATTCGTCGAGCAGGGGCTCGACAAGTCGGGCATCAAGCTGATCGGCACTGGCGACGTCACCGACGACGATCTCTTGCCCCAGATGGGCGATGCGGCGCTCGGCGTCGTCACTACGCACAATTACTCCGCCGCGCATGATTCGCCGGAAAACAAGGCGTTCGTAGCGGCGTTCGAGAAGGCCAACGGCGGAATGCGCCCCAACTTCATGGCGGTGGGCGCCTACGACGGCATGGCGCTGATCTACCAGGCGCTCGAAAAGACCAAGGGCGCGACCGACGGCGACGCCTTGATCGCGGCGATGAAAGGGGCGAGCTGGACCAGCCCGCGCGGACCGATTTCTATCGACCCCGAGACGCGCGACATCGTGCAGACCATCTACGTCCGCAAGGTCGAAAAGGTCGACGGCCAGCTCTACAACGTCGAGTTCGCCTCGACGCCCGCGGTGAAGGATCCCTACAAGGCCGCGAAGCAGTGAGGGCTGCGCGCTCCCGTCCCCCCTTGCGGGGGAAGGTGGCCCCATAGCCCGTCAAAGACGGGCGTTCTTCGAACGCCCTATGGGGCCGGATGAGGACTTGGCGCCGCACGGCGCCGGCTCCGAGCGATTGCGAGAGAGGTCTGCTCTTTGCGAGCGAAATCGATTGTCGGCTTTGGAGAGCGCGTGACGGCCCCACCCCTCATCCGGCGCTTCGCGCCACCTTCTCCCGCAAGGGGAGAAGGGGTTCGCGCGAGCCCGCGATGTTGACGATCCTGCTCGACGGAATCGCCTACGGCATGCTGCTGTTCGTCTTGTCGTGCGGGCTTTCGGTGACGTTGGGGCTGATGAATTTCATCAACCTCGCGCATGGCGCCTTCGCGATGGTCGGCGGCTACGTGACCGCCCTGCTGATGAACCGCGCGGGAGTCCCGTTTCTCGTCACGCTGCCGCTCGCGTTTTTCGTTTCGGCTGCGCTCGGCGTCGTTCTGGAGCGGACGCTGTATCGCCGCCTCTATGGCGCGAGCCCGCTCGATCAGGTGTTGTTCACGATCGGCCTCGTGCTCATGGCGATGCCGATCGCGAACTACTTTCTCGGCGATCAGGCGCAGCAGGTCCATCTGCCGACATGGCTCTCCGGACGCATCGAGTTTCATGGCGTCGGCATCGGAATCTATCGGCTCTTCATCATCGGCGTCTGCGGCGCCATCGCGGCGACGCTGCAGGTATTTCTGGTCAAGACCCGCTTCGGCGCGCGGTTGCGTGCGGCGGTCGATGATTCCCGCGTCGCCTCGGGCCTCGGGATCAACGTCGACCTTCTGTTCGCGATCACCTTCGCGGTCGGTAGCGGGCTCGCGGGTCTCGGCGGCGCGCTCGCCGCGGATGTCGTCGGCGGCATCGATCCGAGTTTTCCGCTGAAATTCATGGTCCCGTTCCTGATCGTCGTCACGATCGGCGGTTCGAACGGGATTTTGGGCGCGCTGGTCGGCTCGCTCCTGCTCGGCGTGCTCGATGTCGCCGGCAAATATTATGCGCCCTCGATCGGCGCCTTCATCATCTATTTCGTGATGGTCGTCACCTTGATCCTGCGTCCGCAAGGGTTGTTCGCCAGGACAGACGCGCGATGAGCGCGCCCGCGCGCTCGGAAAACTCTGTGCGCCTCGCCGCGCACCTGCGGCGACGCGCGCGCTGGCGCTGGCCGGAAATTCTCTTCTGGCTCGCGATTCTGGCAGCGATTTTCGCCGTCCCCTCCCGCGCCGCCCTCATCAACGAAATCCTGATCGCCGGCCTCTTCGCGCTCTCGCTCGATCTCATTCTCGGCCTGACCGGCGTCGTATCGCTCGGACACGCAGCCTTCTTCGGCCTCGGGGCCTATGCGGCGGCGATTCTATCGAGCGAGGGAATCGCCGACCCGACGCTCGGCCTCGTCGTTTCGAGCCTGATCGCCGCCGCGCTCGGCCTCGCGACCGCGCCGTTGCTGCTGCGCGGCGCCGACTTGACGCGCCTGATGGTGACGATGGGCATCGCGCTGATGCTGGGTGAACTCGCCAATCGTAATTCGTGGCTCACCGGCGGCGCGGACGGCCTGAACATCGCTATGGCGCCGGTGCTCGGCATGTTCCCGATCGGCTTCACCGGCCAGCGCAACGCCGCGCTGTACAGCTTCGTCGTGCTGTTCCTGTTGTTCGCGCTCGCGCGGCGGCTCGCGCGATCGCCTTTCGGGCTTTCACTACTCGCGATCCGCGAGAACAGGCTGCGCGCGGGGGCGCTTGGCGTATCGACTTCGCGGCGGATCATCGCGATCTACGCATTGGCGGCCGGCTACGCCGGCGCCGCGGGCGCGCTACTCGCGCAAACTACGCAGATCGTCTCGCTCGATCTGTTCGACTTCCATCGCTCCGCCGATGTCCTGTTGATGCTGATCATCGGCGGCGCCGGCTATCTCTACGGAGGGATCATCGGCGCCGCGATTTTCATCGTGCTCAGGGACGTCATATCGAGCGCGACGCCAGAGTATTGGGAATTCTGGATCGGCGCACTGCTCGTCGTGCTGGTTCTGGTGGGCCGCGAGCGCTTCGGCGAGCGCGCGCGACAACTGCTCGATCGGCTCAAACGCCCGGCCGCGTGGGAAGAAGCGGCGTGAGCGCTCCCGCGCTGGAGGCGCGCGGCCTGGTGCGCCGATTTGGCGGCCTGATCGCAACAGACAACGTCTCGTTCTCGGTTGAGCCCGGCGCGCGCCAGGCGCTCATCGGTCCCAACGGCGCCGGCAAGACGACGCTGATCAATCTGCTGACGGGGGTCGTCAGACCGAGCGCAGGCTCGGTCTTCCTGGAGGGCGAGGATGTCACCGCGCTGTCGCCGAGCCGACGCGTGCGGCGCGGTCTCTCGCGGACGTTCCAGATCAATCAATTGTTCCCCGATCTGTCGCCGGCGGAGTCGTTGGGTCTCGCGATCTCCGAGCGCAACGGCTCGGGCGGCGACTTCTGGCGCGTTGCCGGCGGGAAAGCGAACATCGTCGCGGAGGTTGAGGAGTTGCTCGGGCGCTTCGGGCTGGAGGACGCGATGGACCAGCCGACGCGCACACTCGCTTATGGCAAGCAGCGCCTGCTCGAGATCGCTCTCGGGCTCGCCTCGCGTCCGCGCGTGCTTCTGTTGGACGAGCCCGCCGCCGGCGTGCCCGAGGAAGAGCGGCGCGATATTTTGGCCGCTCTCGCCGCGTTGCCCGCCGAAGTCGCGATCCTCTTGATTGAGCACGACATGGATCTCGTGTTCAATTTCGCAAAGCGCATCTCCGTGCTCGTCGCGGGGCGCCTGCTCTGCGAGGGCGAGCCGGCGGCGATCGCGGCGGACGAGCGGGTGCGCGCGGTTTATCTCGGGGAGGACGCGCGTGGCTGAATTGCTGCGCGTCGAGACGCTCAGCGCCGGCTACGGCGAGGCGCGGGTCATTTCCAATCTGGATCTCAGCCTCGAGGACGGCAAATCGCTCGCGCTGCTCGGGCGCAACGGCGTCGGCAAGACCACGTTGATCAATTCGCTGATCGGCGTGACGACCCGGCAGGGCGGCCGCATCTTTCTCGGCGGCATCGACTTCACCCCCCTGCCCGCGCATCTTCGCGCTAGCCGGGGCATCGGCTGGACGCCGCAGGAGCGCAACATCTTCCGCTCGCTGACCGTCGAAGAGAATCTCGGCGCGATCGCGACCCCTGGCCCATGGACCATCGCACGGGTGTTTGCGATGTTCCCGCGACTGCAGGAACGCCGCCGCAGCATGGGCCGCCAGTTGTCGGGCGGCGAACAGCAGATGCTCGCGGTCGGCCGCGCGCTCGTGCTGAATCCGCGTCTGCTGCTGCTGGACGAGCCGACAGAGGGGTTGGCCCCGATCATCGTCGACGAATTGCTCGCGGCGTTGCGCGATCTCGCGCGCGGCGGGCTCTCGATGATCATTGTCGAACAGAAGCCGAAGAAAGTGCTGCCGTTCACCGATCGGGCGATCATCCTGAACCGCGGCGCGATCGCGCACGAGGCGTCCAGCGCGGAATTGCTGGCAGACCCTGCAGCGATCGAGAGCCATTTAAGCGCGGCGCGGTAGCGGCGGAATGCGACTCGAGCACTTTCCGTCACATCGTCATTGCGAGCGCAGCGAAGCGATCCAGTAGCCACATCACGCGCCTATGGGTTGCTTTGTCGCTTCGCGATCTTCGATCTCCGGATACTCGCTGACCTCGACCAGGTTGCCGTCCGGATCGCGAAAATAGATCGACGTCACCTCGCCACGCGCGCCCATACGTTGCACGGGCCCCACCTCGATTGTCACGCCGCATTTCTCTACATGCGCCCTGATTTCTTCGAGCGGTCGAGCCGCGACCAGGCAGAAATCGGCCGAGCCGGGCGTCGGTCGCTTCGCCTTCGGCTCGAATGTGCGATCTTTCCGGTGAACATTGATCTTTTGCGATCCGAATTTCAGCGCGGCGGGGTTTTTCGGCGTCATCAACCGCGTGAAGCCGAGGACGCGCTCGTAGAAACCCAAGGTTGTCTCCACATCGGCGACAGTGATCACGAAGTGGTCGATGCTCTCGATCATCGTCAGGCCTCGCAGTAAAGGTTGGAATTGTCGTCCCCGCGGAAAGCGGGGATCCAGCCGTGGGGCACGACGAAGCGGCGTCGTAAGTCAGGAAACCGTCGAAAACAGAGCAAGGCGGGCAAGCCCTGTCGCATCGTGGTATTCTGGATGCTCGCGTTCGCGAGCATGACACGTGTTCGTAAAGCACGGCTGGTTGAGGCCGCGCCTTCATATCCAAGCATCATTCGCGGCGGTGCGCTCGCCTCCCTCGTGGCCCGTGTTGAGAACCCCCCGCGGCTCGATCAGCATCAGCTTGACCTCTTGTTCGGCGTAAGGCTTGTGCTCCACGCCCTTCGGCACGATGAACATTTCGCCTGATGACACAAGCACGGCGCCGTCGCGAAAATCTATTCGCAGCGTGCCTTCGATGACGATGAAAGTCTCATCGGTCTCCTTATGGTCATGCCAGATAAAATCGCCTTTCAGCTTCACGACCTTGAATTGGTAGTCGTTCATTTCGGCGACGACCTTCGGTTGCCAATGCTCGTCGAATAGCCCGAACTTCCGTTCGAAATTGATTGCCTTGTAGTTCACTTCGCTCCTCCATCGGGCGGCGCCGCGAGAGGACCGAGGAACAGCCCGGCTCGATTGCGTTCGCCTCCAGAAGTCTCCGATCTTATAGTCGAAGCCCTCAGCCTGCGGAAGCGGCGAGGAAGCCGCCGGACCCGGGTGTCTCTGGGCCTCGCCTCGATGGAGGGAACGAATGAAACTACAATTCAAGGTCCTGGCTGCGGTCACGGCGATACTGGCGAGCGGAACCGTCGCCTTTTTGACCTCTCGCGTCCAGGGCAAGGAACCGCGCTTCGCCCAGCTCACACTGGAGCAGCTCGACGATCAGCAGCGCCCTCTCGGTGAAAAGATCTTGAAGATTTCGAGCGTGGGCCTCGGCGGTCCCTACAATCCGATGCTGCGCAGCCCGGTGATGGCGCAGCGGATGTATGACCTGCTCGACTACTTGCGCTGGCATACCTCGGTGCCCGTGAAGTTGAACGAATTCGCCATCCTGATCCAGGCGCGGCTCTGGCGCTCGCAGGTCGAGTGGCTCGCTCACTACCCGCTCGCGCTCAAAGCCGGCCTCTCCGACGCTGTCGCCGCCGACCTCAAGGCCAATCGACGGCCCGCGACCATGCAGCCCGACGAAGCCGTCGTCTACGATTTCTGCACCGAGCTCTCCCAACGCCACGAAGTCTCCGACGAGAACTTCGACCGCGCGCGAAAACTGCTGGGAGATCAGGGCGTCGTCGACCTCGTGGCCGTGAGCGGGACCTACGTCGCGATCGCAATGATGCTGAGCGCCGCCGAGCAAGGCGTTCCGCCAGGCAAAGAGCCGCCGTTCAAACCGGGAGAGCCGTGATCGGATCGGATACGTGTTGCGGTTAATCCCCCGGTTCCCGCAACTCCTTTTCAGGCCCGCGGCGTCCGCGCGCCGAATATTGCCGAACCGACGCGTATGAGCGTCGCGCCCAGTTGCACCGCCAGCGGCCAATCCGCGCTCATGCCCATCGATAGTTGGACCAGGCCGTTGCGACGAGCGATCTCGCCGAGCAGCGCAAAATGCGGCGACGCCAATTCGCCGATCGGCGGCACGCACATCAGCCCGTCGATCGCGAGCGAATGGGTCTCGCGGCAGAGTTTCAGAAAGCGATCCGCGTCCCCGGGAAGAATTCCCGCTTTTTGCGGCTCGGCCCCCGTGTTGACCTCGACGAACAGGCGCGGCGCCTTCCCGGTCCGGGCGATCTCCGCGGCGAGGGCGGCGACGATTTTCTCGCGATCGATGGTCTGGATGACGTCGAACGTCTCGACCGCCTCGCGCGCCTTGTTGCTCTGCAGGGGCCCGATCAGGTGCAATTCGATCCGCTTGCCGAGCCCGGACGCGCGATCGCGCAGGTCGCGCCATTTCGCCGTCGCCTCCTGCACCCGGTTCTCGCCGAAGACGGTTTGGCCCCCGAGCGCGATCGTCGGCCAGATTTCGTCGGCGGTAAACGTCTTGGAAACCGCGATCAGCCCGATCTCCTCCGGGATGCGGCCGCAATCGCGGGCGCGACGCGCCAGCGCCTCGCGGAGTTGCCGAAGCCTCGGCACTGCGCCGAGGATATCGACCGGTTCTCGTTCGTCCAAGGTCTCGCTCCGCGCTTGACGCTCCCGACGCCTTCTCCTATAGAGCGCCAACCCTAGACGCCAGGGTCGATTTGGCGGGTCTGTCGTCCTTTTTCTGGGCGACCTCGATCCTTCCCATTTCGCTCGGCGATCCGCCATCCGATCTCGAGGGATTTTTGCTATGTCGCGCCGTTGCGAGCTGACGGGCAAAGCCGTCCAATCCGGCAACAAGGTCAGCCATTCCAACCGGAAGACGCGGACGCGCTTCCTGCCGAATCTGTGCCGGGTGACGCTGATCTCCGACGCGCTGGGCCGTTCCGTGCGCCTGCGCGTCGCGGCGGCGGCATTGCGTTCAGTCGAGCATCGCGGCGGGCTCGACAATTTCCTGGTCAAGCAGAGCGACGCCGATCTTTCGTCCGACGCGGTCGCGCTGAAACGCGAAATCGTCGAGAAGCGCGCCGAAGCCGCGGCTGCGGCCTGACGCTCGGCGCGTCCGCTGAAGCAGTGGGTCGAGCTGTAGCCGCGCTCGCTGAGCGCGGCCGTCGTCGAGCGCCTCTTTCCAAACTTCGACCCAGCGGAACTCACGCGGTCGGCGACCGCTTCTACAGGAACGGCCCTCGTCGAATTAATTCCGCCGCCGATGTCGAAACCCTCCGATCTCGCGCGACTCTGGGTTAGGCTCGGTCATCGGACCGCGCCATCAAAGGAGAAGCGACGATGCAATACCTGCTGATGATTCACGGTGACGAAAGCGCGATGCAACAGGCGCGCAAGGAAGACATGCAGGGCATGTTGGCCGCCTACAACTCCTATACGCAGGCCATGAAGGACGCCGGCGTCCATCGCGCCGGCGAGCGGCTGCATCCGAGTTCGAACGCGACGGTCGTGCGAGCGTCCAACGGCAAGACCTCTGTGCTGAACGGGCCTTACGCCGAGATCAAGGAGCAGCTCGGCGGCTATTACGTCATCGAGGCGGCCGATCTCGACGCAGCGATCGGCTGGGCGGCGCGTTGCCCCGGCGCACAGTTCGGCGCCATCGAAGTGAGGCCCATCTGGCCGATGTGACGGAGGCGCGCGAAGCGGCGTCGCGCACGGCTACCCGAGTCGCGCGCGAAAGCTACGGCAAGCTCGTGGCTTTTCTGGCGGCGCCGGGGCGCGACGTGCCCGGCGCCGAGGACGCCCTGTCGGAGGCTTTCGCTTCGGCGCTGGAAAACTGGCCGACGCGCGGCGTGCCCGACAATCCCGAAGGCTGGCTCGTCGTCGCGGCTCGGAGGCGCATGCTCGATTTCGCGCGCCGCCGTCGCGGCGCCGAGGCGGCCTCGGACGCGCTCGCGATGATCGGCGAGGAACTGGACGACGCGGCGGCGTCGGAAGGGCCGATCCCCGATCGGCGCCTCGCGCTGATGTTCGCCTGCGCACATCCCGCGATCGACGAGGCGATCCGGGCGCCGTTGATGCTGCAGACGATTCTCGGGCTGGACGCGGCCGCGATCGCCTCCGCATTCCTGGTTTCGCCCGCCGCGATGGGGCAGCGACTGGCGCGCGCCAAGGCGAAGATCAAACTCGCCGGCATCCCGTTTCGCATCCCGGAAACCGACGAGTTGGCCGAACGCCTCGGGGCCGTGCTCGAGGCGATCTACGCCGCGTTCGCGCACGGCTGGGCGGAGGCGTTCGCCGACGATCCACGCGGGCGCAATCTCGCGGAGGAAGCCGTCTGGCTGGGCCGGGTCGTCGTCGCCCTGTCACCCGAGGAGCCCGAGGCGCTGGGGCTGCTCGCGCTGATGCTCTATGCGGATTCCCGGCGCGCCGCCCGCCGCGATTCATCGGGGAGTTATGTCCCGCTCAGCGAACAGAACCCGGCGCTCTGGAGCGAGGTCGCGATCGCGGAAGCCGAGGCGGCGTTGCGGATCGCCGGCGCGAAGCGCAGGCCGGGGCGCTTTCAGCTGGAGGCGGCGATCCAATCGGCGCACGCCGCACGCCGTCAGACCGGCGTGACGGACTGGCCTTCGATCGCGGCGCTCTACGAGACGCTGTTCGCCCTCACCGGCTCGCCGGTAGTCGCCGTGAACCGGGCCGTGGCGGTCGCCAACGCCCACGGCGCCGCCGCGGGGCTTCGACTGCTCGAAAGCGCCGGCGCGGCCGGCCGGCTGGAGGGCTATCAATCCTTCTGGGCGGCCAGGGCCGACCTGCAGGCGCGCGTCGGCGACGCGGGCGCTGTAGACAGCTACCGCCGGGCGATCGGCCTCGAGAGCGATGCGGCGACGCGCGCTTTCCTGCTGCGGCGGCTGAGCGCGATGGAAGCGGAAACCTCAAACAAATCAAAATTTTGATCGTACTCAGTACAAATCAGGCTGCTCGAGATCCTGCGTCTCGGGAATCGCCTCGATGTCGCGCCTGCCATGCGATGTCGTTTTCGGCAGCTGACTGGATGAAAAGCTTCACGGCTTCTTGGCCGAATGCTTGTCGATCAGCGCCTCGGTCTTGGCCTCGAGGCGCTTCCAGAAATCCTCGTCCAGCGGCAAGCTTTTAGAGGCCAAGCCTTCCAGCAGCAGCGCCTCGAGGCGAGCATCCTGCTCCTTCGCTCGAGCGTCACGCAGGAGGCTGCGAAAATACTCGCGGACGTTGCCGTAGCCCTTGGCCTCGAGTTGGCCGTCGACGAACGCCTTGAGCGAATCTGGAAGTGAGATAGTCACGGTTACCATAATTGTTCCGTCTGCGCTAAGACTAGCCTTCTTATCTAATAACAACAATTAAGAAGAGGACACCCAGCGCGACGCGACTCCGTCTCGACTCGGGCCGCCTCTTGGGTTCTATGCTCATCCCTTCCTTCGAGAAACCCACGCATGCGCATCGCCCCCTTCTCGAGCCCCGGCCGGTTCTGGCGCGGCAATCTGCACACCCATTCGCATTCGTCCGACGGCGCGTTGAGTCCCGAGCAGGTCGTCGAGGCGTACAAGCGCGCGGGCTACGACTTTTTGCAGCTCTCCGATCATTTCCTCGAGCGCTTCGGCTGGCCGATCGCGGACACCCGCGCCTTTCGCTCGAACAGTTTCAC
The DNA here is from genome assembly GCA_036502445.1 of Roseiarcus sp. Classification (GTDB taxonomy): domain Bacteria; phylum Pseudomonadota; class Alphaproteobacteria; order Rhizobiales; family Beijerinckiaceae; genus Roseiarcus. Next base: position 13,230 of record DASXYQ010000453.1, read on the forward strand.
CACCCTGATCGGCGCCGAACTGCATGCGATGGGCACCGAGGTCGGCGAGCTCTGGCACATTCTCGCAGCCGGCCTGCCGCTCGATTTTCCCGCGCCGAAGCCACAGGAGTCAGGCCCCGAACTCGCGGCGCGGGCGCGCGCGGCGGGCGCCTTCGTCGCGATCGCGCATCCCGCCTGGTCGCAGCTCAGGATCGCTGACGGACGCGCGCTCGCCAGCGCCCACGCGGTGGAGATCTATAATCACGGCTGCGCGGTCGAGACCGATCGCGGCGACGGCTTCTACCTGCTCGATCAATTGCTGAACGAAGGCCGCCGGCTGACGGCCGTCGCCACAGACGACGCCCATTTCAAGAACGGCGACTACGACGCGTTCGGCGGTTTCCTCGAGGTGAAGGCGGAAAGCCTCGACCCCGACGCGTTGCTGGAATCGCTGAAGGCGGGACGCTTCTATTCGAGCCAGGGCCTGCGCCTGCTCGACGTCGAGGTGAGCCCCGGGGAGATCGCCGTCTCCTGCACGCCCGTCCATTCGATCGCCCTGTTGACGGGAACCTCCCGCGCACTCAGCAAAATCGGCCGTCACGTCACTTCGGCTGCATTCGATCTTTCGAACGTCCTCAAACAGGCCTGGGCCAATCCGGGCGCGCCGAAGTGGTTCCGCGTCGTCGCGATCGACGCGGCGGGCCGGCGCGCCTGGACCAACCCGATCTGGATCGACGAACTCGCCGCGGGTTAAAGCCCGAGCGCCCTTGCGCCGGGGCCGCTCCGGCCATAAATCGGTCGCTTGCCGCCAAGGGCCCGAGAGAACAGCGATATGAACGAAAGCGCCGGGCCGGGATGGCACGCGACGACGATTCTGATGGTGCGTAAAGGCAACAGGGTCGTCCTCGGCGGCGATGGACAGGTGAGCGTCGGCCAGACCATCATGAAGGGCAACGCCCGCAAGTTGCGCCGGCTCGCCAAGGGCGAGGTGATCGCGGGCTTCGCCGGATCCACCGCTGACGCGCTGACCCTGTTCGAACGGCTGGAATCCAAGCTCGAACAATATCCCGGCCAGTTGCCGCGCGCCTGCGTCGAGCTGGGCAAGGACTGGCGCATGGACCGCTATCTCCGGCGCCTCGAGGCGATGCTGCTGGTCGCCGACAAGAGCGTCGGCTTCGTGCTCAGCGGCTCCGGCGACGTGCTCGAGCCCGAGGGCGACGCGATCGGCTCGGCTACCGCGATCGGCTCCGGCGGCAATTACGCGCTCGCCGCGGCGCGCGCGCTTCTGCCGATGGAGCTGGACGCCGAGGAGATCGTTCGCCGCGCGATGGGGATTGCGGCCGAAATCTGCGTCTACACCAATACGAATCTCGTGCTCGAAAGCCTCTGATGACCGATTTTTCGCCACGCGAGATCGTATCCGAACTCGATCGCTTCATCGTGGGCCAGAAGGACGCCAAGCGGGCGGTGGCGATCGCGCTGCGCAACCGCTGGCGCCGGCTGCGGCTCGCTTCCCCGATGCGCGAGGAGGTGATGCCGAAGAACATATTGATGATCGGCCCGACCGGCTGCGGCAAGACCGAGATCGCCCGCCGCCTCGCCAAGCTCGCCGGCGCGCCGTTTCTGAAGGTGGAGGCGACCAAGTTCACCGAGGTCGGCTATGTCGGGCGCGACGTCGAGCAGATCGTCCGCGATCTCATGGAAATCGGCATCTCGCTGGTCAAGCAGCGCAAGCGCCGCGACATCGAGGCCAAGGCGGAGCTCGCCGCCGAGGAACGCGTGCTCGACGCCCTGGTCGGCGCGAGTTCCTCCGCCGCGACCCGCGAGACGTTCCGCAAGAAGCTGCGGGCCGGCGAACTCGGCGACAAGGAGATCGAAATCGAGCTGCCGCAAGGCTCGAGCGGCATGCCGATGTTCGAGCTCCCCAACATGCCCGGCGCCACGGTCGGCGCGATCAACCTCTCCGATCTGCTCGGCAAGGGTTTTGGGCCGCGCACCAAGCCAAAACGCGTCACCGTCACCGACGCGCGCGAACCGCTGATCGCCGCCGAGGCCGAGAAAATGCTCGACCAGGACCAGGTGGTGCGCGAGGCGCTCGCCGAGGTCGAGAGCAACGGCATCGTCTTTCTCGACGAACTCGACAAGATCTGCGCGCGCGAGGGCCGCGGCGGCGCCGACGTCTCCCGCGAGGGCGTGCAGCGCGACCTCTTGCCGCTGATCGAAGGAACGACCGTCCCGACCAAGCACGGCGCGGTCAAGACCGACCATATCCTCTTCATCGCCTCCGGCGCCTTCCACGTCGCCCGCCCGTCCGACCTCTTGCCCGAATTGCAGGGCCGCCTGCCGATCCGCGTGGAACTCGCCTCGCTCACGGAGGATGATTTCCGCCGAATCCTGACCGACACCGAGGCGAGCCTGATCAAGCAATACGAAGCGCTGATGCTCGCCGAGGGCGTCCAGCTGACCTTCACCGACGACGCGATCCTCGCGATCGCCCGCATCGCCGCCAAGGTCAATTCCAGCGTCGAGAACATCGGCGCCCGACGCCTGCAGACGGTGATGGAGCGCGTGCTCGACGAAGTCAGCTTCACCGCACCGGACCGCGCGGGCGAAGCCATCGAAGTCGACGCAGCCTATGTCGAGGGGCACGTGGGGGATCTCGCGGACAACGCGGATCTGAGCCGGTTTATCCTGTGAGGAGTGCCATCGTTGCACGCTCTTCTCCCCTCCCCTGCGGGGAGCACGCAAATGGGGCGATTGCCCACCGCACCCGGGTTCGGCGTGCGGATTTGCTGCGGCGCGGGCAGGGAGCGAGCCGCATGGCGACGATCTTTTTCGCCGCGGCGGGGATAAAATGGCAAATTTGCCGGGAAATCAGCCCAAAAATCATTGGAATAAATGAAGTAAACAACACTTGCAGGCTACGCTAGCTTGCTGAAGGTCCCGGACAGACCGTGAAGACAAGGAAGCTCTCTATCTTTCTTCCCTGACGGTCCGTCCACCGCCAGCTTTACGACGTCGCTGAAAAAAGACCACCAAAGGCAAGGGGGTTGAGCGGCGAACTGGGGCAAAAGAGGGGGGTTGCGTTGCAAGGGGCTCGCTTTTCGCTGATCACCTTGGGAATTTTTGCGTTCGGGGCATCTTCGGCCCTGGCCCAAAACGCACCCGCCGCGCCGGCGGACTCCAGCGCAACTGTCGTGCTTCCCACGATCGACGTCTTCTCTACAACACCGCTATCCGGCGCCGGCCTCGACGTGACCATGGTTCCAGCCGCGGTGACCACGATCGACTCCAAGGAAATCGAGCGCGAGGACTCGCCGAACATCGTCAAATCCCTCGCGCAATTTACGCCCAGCGTCGACGTGCAAGATGTCGCGGGCAATCCCTTCCAACCCAACGTCCTTTTCCGCGGCTTCGACGCCTCGCCGGTCTCGGGCACGCCGCAAGGCCTCGCCGTCTACCAGAACGGCGTCCGCATTAACGAAGCGTTCGGCGACAGCGTGAATTGGGATTTGATTCCGACTGTCGCCGTCAAATCGATCGACGTCATCAGCAACAACCCCGCCTTCGGCCTCAACGCGCTCGGCGGCGCCATCTCGATGCAGATGAAGGACGGGTTCACCTGGCAGGGAACGTCGCTCGACGTGATGGGCGGCTCCTATGGCCGCGCGCAAGCCTCGCTGCAATGGGGCAAGCAGGTCGGTCCCTGGGCCGCCTATATCGCGATCGAGGGCGCCCACGACGACGGCTATCGCCAGTTCGGGGCTTCGGACATCCGCCGGCTCTATGGCGACATCGGCTACAAGACCGACAGCGGCGAATTTCACATCAACGTCGGCGCCGCCGACAATTTTTTCGGCGCGGCCGCCACGTCGCCGATCGAACTGTTGGAGCAGAGCTGGAGCAACGTCTACACGACGCCGCAGACCTCGACCAACCAGGTGGGCTACGTCAACGCCACCGCCGATGTGCACGTCACGCCGACATGGAGCCTGCAGGGCAACGCGCACGTGCGCAGTTTCTATCAATCGACGAAGGACGGCAATCCGACCGATGTGCAGCCTTGCGACCCGTCCCAGGGCGGCGCGGCCGGGTTCCTCTGCTTCAACGACCCGGCCACTCCCGCCAACGGGCTCAACGGACAACAACTCGTCAATACGTTTCCAGCCGGCGCGACCCTTGGCGAGATCGACTACACGCACACGCAGACGACGAGCACCGGCGCGACCTTGCAAGGGACCAACACCGACAAGCTGTTCGGTCACGATAATCATTTCGTCGTCGGCGCGAGCTTCGACTATGGCGTTACGAATTTCGGCGCGACCGCGCAGCTCGGAATCATCCAGCCCGATTTCGTCGTCGCCGGCAACGGCGTCTATCTCGGACCGTCGGGCAACCCGGTGTCCGACGGCCCCGTCGCGCTCCGCACGACCAACGCCTATACCGGCCTCTATGCGATCGACGCCTTCGACGTGACGAACAAGTTCACGCTCTCCGCCGGCGGCCGGTTCAATCTCGCCGACATCCGATTGCAGGACCAGCTCGGCACGGCGCTGAACGGCGGCGGCGACTATTGGCGCTTCAATCCGATGATTGGCGGAACCTACAAGATCACCTCCGAGGTCTCGGCCTATGCCGGTTATTCCGAGGCCAATCGCGCGCCGACGCCGCTGGAACTCGGCTGCGCCGACCCCGCGCATCCCTGCATTCTCGCGGCATTCCTGGTCGCCGATCCCCAACTGAAGCAGGTCGTCGCCAAGACCTTTGAGGCAGGCCTGCGCGGGTCGCATTCGCTCGGCGAGACCGGACAGGTCAACTGGCGGCTCGGCGTCTGGCGCACCGATACGAGCAACGACATTTTCAATGTTCCCGATCCGGTCCAACCGGGGTTCGGCTATTTCCAGAACGTCGGGTCGACGCGCCGGCAGGGCGTAGAGGCGGAGGTTTCCTATAGACGAGACAATTTCTCGTTCAAAGCGAGCTACGCCTATATCGACGCGCGTTTCCTCGGCGCCTTTCAGCTCGGGTCCAATTCGCCTTTCGCCGACGCCAACGGCAATATCCAGGTCGTACCCGGCGATCAGATTCCGATGACCCCACATAATCGCGTCAAGTTCTCGGCCGACTGGTTTGTCACTCCAGCGTTCACGCTCGGCGCGGACGTCAATATCGTCGGGTCCCAATTCTACAACGGCGACGCTTCCAACCAATTTCCGCAGCTCCCCGCCTATTGGGTCGCCAACGCTTACGGTTCCTATCAGGTGACAAAGAATATCCAAGTCTACGCGAAGGTCGATAACGTCTTCGATAACCATTACTATACTTACGGAACCTTCTTCGACACGACAGCCGTGCCGAACTTCGCCAATGGCGGCAATCCCTTCACCGACCCGCGATCGCTCAGCCCTGCAAGGCCTCGGGCGTTTTATGCTGGCCTCAGAGCGACGTTTTGACGGCGATGACGCCGCAATCGGTGAGAGAGCTCCCGCCTTCCATCGTGCCGGCGAAATGGATTTGCGGGCATGAGGATCAGCACGACAAAAATGGCCCGCGCGCGGACCGCCGACTAGTGATCCGCGATGATCGAGCGCGTTGGTCGCAGTGAAACGCATGCGGCGTTGCGAACGCTCCCCCAAAGAGACGTAGGAAACAATCATGACGACCAAACAGTTGAGCCGCGGTGGTAGTTGTTGGTCGAAGGGTGAGTAGTTGGTTGGAGCTGGGGTGGGAACCCTCCAAAGCGAAAGGGGGTTTGCCCAATATTCAAGCGTTCATG
>DASXYQ010000454.1:0-3082 GCA_036502445.1 Roseiarcus sp.
CTGACGAGCCGCAAGACAAAGTTGCAGAAAAAGGCGCCTAATGCTTTGACATCGCTAGATGCAGAACTGAAATCGGCGCCGGCGTTCCACCCGTAGTGAATACATCCAGCACACCGGGGCCGGGTCGTCACGAGCAGGAGCGAATCATCGGGCCGTTCGCGCTCGCGCAGGCTGACGGCGAAGTCGGCGCCAAAAGCGGAGCGGAAATTTTCCTGCCCATAACGCCTTGAAAAATCATAAAACGCGAAAGGAATCTCGCCGGGGAATCGACTAGAAGGAAACACTCGACCATAGCCACGGTCCGTGGTCCGATCCAAGTCAATCCGAGAGCCGCCATCTGTGTCCCCGCCGCTCTCGCTCGAAGCCCTCGCCGCCCTCTTGCCCGCCAAGGCGCGGCTGATCGGCGTCGACTTGGGGACCAAGACGATCGGCCTCGCGCTCTCCGACATCGAACGGCGCATCGCGACGCCGCTCGTCACGCTGTCGCGAAAGACCTTCACGCTCGACGCCGAGGCGCTGGCTGCGGAAATCCGCAAGTTCGAAGCCTTCGCGCTGATCGTGGGCCTGCCGTTCGAGATGGACGGCCGCGAGGGTCCGCGCGCGCAGTCGACACGCGCCTTCACCCGCAATTTCGGCCGCCGCGACGGCGTCCCGATCGCGTTCTGGGACGAGCGCTTTTCGACCGCCGCCGTCAATCGCGCGCTGATCGCCAACGACGTTTCGCGCGCGCGGCGGGCTGAGGTCGTCGACAAGATGGCGGCTGCCTACATCCTGCAAGGCGCTCTCGATCGTCTGGCGGGTTTTGCCGCGCCGGGCCCGCGGTTCACAACTAATGGTTGAATTTTACCAAGTATTATGCCTGACGGCGATTATGTGTCTTGCCGACTCGGCCAGGGTCGCATACACGTTTTGCGTGTGCGCAGGAATTACTCACTTGCCAATCTTTTCGAGCGAAAAACGAGGCCCGCCGCCGGAGCGCGGGCGTGGGGAGGATCGCGCGGCCTGGGTTCGCCGATCCGATGGGACGGAAGCTCTCGCGCGGTATCTCGCTGACATGATCGCGCAACTCGAATCGATGGCCCGCGCGGCGGACCTCGAAATGCTCGCCTATCTGTTGGCGATGGCGCGATCCGAGGCGGATTCGATTTCCCGAAAGGCTCCCCGCGCCGCCAGCAAAGTCGAGCCCTAGCAGGGCCCGCGTTCCCAGGAAACAGGCAGCAGCGCGACGCGGTCGCCGCCTGAATATTCAATCCGTCCGGCCAGGTCCAGTTCGACGATCGCCATGCGGACGCGCCCGATGTCGACCTCGGCGGCGCGCGAGAGTTCGTCGATCGAAATCGGCGAAGGTCCCAGCAAGGCTTCGACGCGCTCGAGCGCCGCATCCCCGCCGAGATCGAAGGCGGGAGTCGCCTCGTCGAGTTCCTGGCCGGCCTTCGTGCGTGGAATCGCGCCGGGATCGACGCCGAGGAGCGGCTGCTCGCCCCACAGCGGCTCGCTCGAATCAGCCGAATCCTCGCGGAAATCGGCGAACGGGTCGCGCGCGCGGAGCGGATCGACGATCGCCAGCACGTCCTCGACGCGCGCGCAGATCGCGGCGCCCTGGCGAAGCAGGTCGTTCGTCCCCTCCGCGCGCGGGTCCAACGGCGATCCCGGCGCGGCGAACACCTCGCGATTCTGCTCGGCGGCGAATCTGGCCGTGATGAGCGAGCCCGATCCGCGTGCGGCCTCGACCACCACAGTGGCGAGCGCGAGCCCGGAGACCAGCCGGTTGCGGCGTGGAAAATCGCGCCCGCGCGGCTCCCACTCGACCGGCATTTCCGAAATGACCGCGCCGTATTCGGCGATTCGCGGCAGCAGCGCCACCGCCTCGGGCGGGTACGGCCGGGCGTGGCCGCCCGCGAGCACGCCGATCGTGCCCGTCTCCAGCGAGGCCAGGTGCGCGCGCAGATCGACGCCGCGCGCGAGTCCCGAGACGACGACGTAGCCCGCCTGCCCCAGGCCTCTCGCGAGCCGATCGGCGAAGGCCGAGCCCGCCGCGGAGGCGTTGCGCGAGCCAACGATCGCGATGGCGGGTTGCTGCAAGGCCTCCTCGCGGCCGCGCAGGGCCAGAATCGGCGGCGCCGAGTCGATCTGACGCAAGGCCGGAGGGTATTCGGGCTCGCCGAGCGCAATGAACCGCACGCCCGCGTTTCTCGCGAGAACCAATTCCCGCTCGACCTCTTCGGGCGTCGCGACGCGGATCGGCCGCCTCAAACCGCCGCGTCGCGAGAGGTCGGGTAGAGCCGCCAACGCCGCGCGCGCGCCGCCGCAGCTGTTGACGAGCGCGAGGAAGGTGCGCGGCCCGACGTTCTCGGAGCGAATCAGCCGAAGCCAGTCAAACCTCTGGTCGTCGCTGAGCCGCGCGGTCTTCGGCTTCGCACTCATGAGCTCTTGCCGCCGATCCGCGATTCCCTGCCCATCAGAAGCCGCTCGATGTTGGTCGAGTGCTTGATCCAGAGCAGCACGGCGAGCGCGCCGAAGATGGCCGCGACCTCGCGTTGACCCAGAGTGAACGCGACGAGCGGCGCCACGACGCTGGCCGCCAGCGCGGCGGCGGACGAATAGCGCATGAGCGTCGCCACCCCCAGCCAGACGACAGCGAACCCGAGCGCCGCGGGCAAAGAAGCGCCGATCAGGCCGCCCAGAAATGTCGCGACTCCCTTGCCGCCGCGAAAGCGCAGCCACACAGGATACAGATGGCCCAGGAACGCCGCCGCCGCCCCTGTCAGCCCGGCGGTTTCATCCGCGAACAGCACCGCCGGCACTGAATAGGCCACCGTCCCCTTCAGCGCGTCGAGCACGAGCGTCGCGGCGGCGAGATCCTTACGCCCGGTGCGCAGCACATTGGTCGCGCCGATATTGCCCGAACCCACGCCGCGCAGGTCGCCCACGCCGGCGAGCCGCGTCAGCAACAGGCCGAACGGGATAGAGCCGAGCAGATACCCGAACACGAGCGCGAATATGCTGTTCAGAGATATTGTCATCGGCGCCGCCCCGCTCGCCAAACCTAATAACCACGCCGAGCCTATTCGTGCGCGACATT
>DASXYQ010000455.1:0-3099 GCA_036502445.1 Roseiarcus sp.
GAATTTGAGATCCGGCCGATCGAGCGCGACGAGCCGCGACAATTCGTCGAGCGCGAGCATGCCTTCGATGAAGACGACGCCGGAGGGGACGACGTCGACGTCGCCGGTGACGAAGGCGCGCAGCGCCGGCGGCATGCTCGCTTCGATCTCCAGCCGGATGACCGACCCGCGTTTGCGCATCTTGAGCGCGCTTTCGTAGAGCCGCACGAGGTCCTCGGCCTCCTCCTCGACCTCGATGTCGCTGTCGCGAATCACGCGGAAGACGCCCTGTCCGACCACTTTGAAACCGGGGAACAGCAGCGGGCTGAAAGTCGCGATGATCTGTTCGAGCGCGACGAACTGCTGCGCGCCGCCGCTTCCGGTTTCCGGCAGTTTCACGAAGCGCTCGATCTTATTCGGAAAGCGCACCAGCGCGTTCATGACCCGGCCGTCCTCGAGATGCTTCAGCTTCAGTGCGAGCGTGAAGCCGAGATTGGGAATGAACGGAAACGGATGCGCCGGGTCGATGGCGAGCGGGGTCAACACGGGAAAGACCTGCAGCAGGAAATACTCCTGCAGCCAATCGCGATCACGCTTGGAGAGCTCCGCGACATCGACGATGACGATCCCCGCCTTGGCGAGTTCGCCGCGAAGTTCGCGCCAGCGCTGCTGCTGCGAGGCGACCAGCTCGGCGACCCGCGCGCCGATCCGCTCGAGCTGTTCGGCCGCCGTGAAGCCGTCGTCGGACTTCTCGGTCATTGCCGACAGCACTTGGCCGACCAGGCCGGCGACGCGCACCATGAAGAATTCGTCGAGATTGTTGGCCGAGATCGAGAGAAAGCGCACGCGCTCCAGCAGCGGGTGCGCGGGATTGCTGGATTCTTCCAGCACCCGCCGGTTGAATTCGAGCCACGAGAGTTCGCGATTGATGAAGCGCTCCGGAGAGGAAAGAAGGTCGCCCTCGGCGCCTTCCGGCGCTTCGGCGACCACGCTCACGGGCCTCATCGTCCTACTCGCCGCTCGCCGCGCCAAATCCACCTCCTGATCTCGACCGGCGCCGGGTCGAAATCGCCCGCGCAACCGTGCGCGCATTCTGTGACAGATTTGCGTCCGCGCAAAAAGGGCGGTGGAAGCAGAGGCGCGTCGGCTCGACGGACAACCGCCGAATTCGGCCCCCCGGGCAAAGACAGCGCGCGTCGTAGATTGTCGCCCGCGCGTACGCCCCGTTGTGGGATTCGTCACAGCAGCCAACGCGTTACTCGGTCATAAGACGGCAACAGTCGCCGAGTCGATTGGAGCTTGAACCAACGGAGTCTACCATGCACCGGTTCCTGACCATCGCCATTCTTGCTATTGCCCTCGTCGGCGGCGTCTCGGCTTACCGGGACTTTTGACGGTTCCCGCAAATGAGCCTTGCGTGAGCTGCGGTTGGAACGCGCACCGGGCGAGGTCTCCAGCTCAGCCCGGCCGCGCCAGAAAAACCGCCGCCAGGATGATTGCGCCGCCGGCCATCTGTAGCGGCGTCATCGCCTCGCCGAGCACGCTCCACGCGAGCAGCGCGGAAAATGGCGGCACGGCGAGAAGGACGACTGCGACCAGGCCCACCGGGACTCGGCCGATCGCGACCGACGTCAACCCCTGTCCCATCGCGTGCGAGACGACGCCGAGCAATACGACGATCGTCCAGCCGAGCAGCGTCGAGGGGACCATCTTCTCGCCATGCAAAAGCGCGGCGAATGTGAGCGCGACCGCGGAGACGGCGGCGGACCAGAGAGTCGCTGTCGGGCCGTCGAGGCCGGACCGCACGGTCTTGATGAACATGAGATAGGCCGCGTAGGCGGCGGCGGCGTTCAGCGCAAAAGCGTCGCCCCAGCCGATCCGGTCCATGGCGGTCATGCCGGCCATCACCCAGGAGCCCACGAGAGCGAGGGCGAGCGCGGGCCAGACGCGGACGGGCGGGCGTTCGCCAAAGAACAGGGCGCCGCCGATCACGGCCAGGATCGGCGCGACATTGCCGATGAAGGAGGCGTTGGCGACTTTCGTGCCGGTCAGGGCGACATGGAACGAACCGACGTCCACCGCAAATGCGAGGCCCGCCAGGATGAGCGGGAGGGCATAGCGGACAGGTTTCTCCGGGACGATGCGACTGCGCGCGCCAAAACTCGTCCAGACGGCCAAGGCGGGCACGGCGAGACCCATGCGCCAGGCCGCGCCCGCGAGCGGGCCGATGTCGAGAAACCGCGCGAGCACGCCCGACCACGCGATGATCGCGCTGCCCACGAGAAGCGCGATCCATCCGATTCGATCGACGCCGGATCGCGCGATCATACGCACCGCCCGGCGCTCGGCCGAAGGCGCGAGACGATCGTGCAAGACAGCCTCGCGGCGCGCCGTCTCGTCGTTTCCGCCCTCGTGCATCGCCCGTCCATTCCCCTGATTCGGCGACGCGGAAACTAGCACGGGGCAAGCCCGCGAATGCGATCCGACCTCGACGAGCCCTGTCGGCAAAGCCGCGAGCGGGAATGCGAAGCCACGCTACGTAGTCGTCGTCGGCCACATTGGAATATTCAGCGGTCGGGCCACTTCAACTACCAGCAACGCGCTGGACACCCGGTAACGAGCGCAGTAGTCTCCCCTTTTCAGTACCCGCCGTGATAGCCGCCCTCGTAGCCACGTCCGCCATAGCCTCCTTGGCGATGCCGGCGAACGTGGCCGAATTGATGGCCGGTGTTGGCTTGGAGGCCGCCTCCCTGATCGTAGGTGTAGGGTCCTTGAGCGCCGTAGTTGTAGGGCTGGAGTCCGCCGTTGATGATGCCGATGAAGGCATCCGCGCCATTGCCCCCGCCCATCGCTTCGACGCCAACGGCGCTGAAGACCAGAGCGGCCGCGATGAGAAGTCCGGTAAGAGATAGTTTGACCGATGGACGCATGATAGTCTTCCTTGTCTGCTCTCCATCCCTGCCGCAACCGTTGAACAAACTATCTTTCCAGTGCGACAGCTGATTGAGGTTTGGTTCTGAAGTGGTCAGTGCAGGACAAGTTGCAAGGTCGGCGGTTGTCACATTGTGTTACTGCTTCATAGAGCGCGATCTCAATATTTCGGCTGCTGCTTTGAACCAG
>DASXYQ010000456.1:0-12634 GCA_036502445.1 Roseiarcus sp.
TACGATGTGCGGGACGCGACCTACGGCATCGTCACGACCGGCAAGGCGCATCTCGATCTGATGGAGGCGCTGCGGTTGTTGGGGCTCGACGAGGCGGCCTGCCGGAAGATCGGCCTCGATGTCTACAAGGTCGGCATGGTCTGGCCGCTCGCGCCGCGCAGCGCGCTCGAATTCGTGCGCGGCAAGCGCGAAATCCTGATCGTCGAGGAGAAGCGCGGCATCATCGAGAGCCAGTTCAAGGAATACTTCTACGATTATCCCGGCGACAAGCCGCATTGCATGGTCGGCAAGCGCGATGAAGAGGGCGACCCGCTGATCCCGTGGATCGGCGAGACTTCGCCGAGGCTGCTGGCGCCGATCCTCGCCAAACGCCTCGATGCGGTGTTCCCGGACCTCGGCATCAGCGCCCGTGCGGCGGCGCTGGCGCCTGACCCGGCGCGGTTGATCGAAGTTCCCGGCGCGACCCGCACGCCCTATTTCTGCTCGGGCTGCCCGCACAACACTTCGACCAAGCTGCCGGACGGCTCCAAGGCGATGGCGGGAATCGGCTGCCATGTCATGGCGACGTGGATGGATCGCGAGACCTCTTCGCTGATCCAGATGGGCGGCGAAGGCGTCAACTGGGTCGCCTCGTCCAAATTCACGGGCAACCACCATATCTTCCAGAACCTCGGCGAGGGCACCTATTACCATTCCGGCTCGATGGCGATACGGCAGGCGATCGCGGCGAAGACCAACATCACCTACAAGATTCTCTACAACGACGCCGTCGCGATGACGGGCGGCCAGCCCGTCGACGGCCCGATCAGCGTGGCGGCGATCGCGCATGAAGTGCGCGCGGAAGGCGTCGCGCGCATCGCGCTGGTCTCCGACCATCCCGCTAAGTTCTCGCTGGCCGATTTTCCCGCCGGCGTGACGCTGCACGATCGCAGCCAGCTCGATTCCGTGCAGCGCGAGATTCGCCAAGTTCCCGGCGTTTCCGTGCTGATTTACGAGCAGGCCTGCGCGACCGAAAAACGCCGCCGGCGCAAGCGCGGCACGTTGGAGGATCCCAAGCGGTTCGCGTTCATCAACGATCTCGTCTGCGAGGGCTGCGGCGACTGTTCGCGCGAATCCAATTGCCTCAGCGTCGAGCCGAAGGAAACCCCGTTCGGCCGCAAGCGAAAAATCAACCTGTCGAGTTGCAACAAGGATTTTTCGTGCCTGAACGGTTTCTGTCCGAGCTTTGTGACTGTCGAGGGCGCGACCCGGCGCAAGAAAGCGCGGGCCGCGCGACTGTCCGAACGCGCGCGGCGCCTGCCCGAGCCCGCTCTGCCTTCGTTGGCGAAGCCCTATGATCTCTTGGTGACCGGGGTCGGGGGCACGGGCGTGATCACGGTCGGGGCGGTGGTCGCGATGTCCGCCCATCTCGAGGGCCGCGGCGTCAAGGTGCTCGACTTCACCGGCTTCGCGCAGAAATTCGGATCGGTGCTGAGCTACGTCAGGATCGGTGACCGTCCGGAAGCCGTCAACCAGGCTCGCATCGACCAGGGATCGGCGGACGCGCTGATCGGTTGCGACATCGTGGTGTCCTCCTCGTCCAAGGCGTCGAGCGCCTATCGGCGGGGGATGAAGGCGGTGGTCAATTCGGCGGAGATGCCGACCGGCGACGTCGTGCGCTTTCGCGACGCCGATCTCGCGGCGAAAGCGCGCCTCGCGGCGATCGGGCGCGTCGTCGGCGACGCCGACTTGTTTGCGTTCGACGCCAACGCGCTCGCCGAGCGCCTGCTCGGCGACGCGGTGTTCGCCAACATGATGATGCTGGGTTTCGCCTGGCAGAAGGGCCTCGTACCGACGGGTCTCGAGGGCTTGTTGCGGGCGATCGAACTGAACGGGGTGGAAGTCGACAAGAACGTCGACGCCTTTGCCGCCGGGCGTCTCGCCGCGGCCGAGCCCGATTTCGCCCGCGCGCCGGAAGCGAGGCCCGAGGAGACGTTGGAGGAGATCATCGCTCGCCGCGAGGCGTTCCTCACGGACTACCAGGACGAGGCCTGGGCGCGCCGCTATCGCGCCGTGATCGAACGCGTACGCGAAGCGGAAGAACCTCATGGCTCCGAAGCGCTCGCCGGGGCGGCCGCGCGCGCACTGTTCAAGCTGATGTCCTACAAGGATGAATACGAAGTGGCGCGGCTGCACATGGAAAGCGGATTTCTCGATGAACTGCGCGAGAACTTCGAGGGCGATTTCAAGGTCGTCTATCATCTCGCCCCGCCGTTCCTCGCAGCCGGCCGGGATGCGCGCGGCCGGCCCCTGAAGCGCCGATTCGGCCCGTGGATCCAGACGCCGTTGCGAGCGCTCGCGCGCATGCGGCGTCTGCGGGGCGGTGTTTTCGATCTCTTCGGCTATTCAGCGGAACGACGCGCGGAGCGCGAGTTGATCGGCTGGTATGAGGGGCTGCTGGAGACCTTGATTGTTCGGCTCCGCGACGAGGAGCCCCGAGCGCTGCTGGCGATAGCGGAGGCGCCGATGGAAATTCGCGGCTACGGGCCGGTCAAGGAGGAGGCGATCGAGAAGGTCAAGGCGGACGTCGCGAACAGGCTGCGCGTCGCGGAGCCGACGAAGGACCAGCGCGCGGCTTAGGCGACGCCCAAAAATTGATGACGCGGGTTGACGAGGTCGACATGCTCCGAGCGTTCGCGTTACCACGCGCGCTCCCCGTCATTGCGAGCGAGCGATGCCATCCATCTCTCCTCGAGAGGGTCCGCCGACGAGTTCCCAAAACCGGTCGTGTAGCAAGCGCTTCAGGGACCCGCGGCGGGAGCGGACGAGGTGCCGCCCAATCGGCGGGCGGGGCGGCAGCGGAACCGTGGGTGGCTTCGCTTCGCTCGCAGTGACGGGTCGAGCCCAATGGGTGTAGTCGATGCACTAATAGTCGGGCGTTTCCTGAGGCGGCAGTTTCCGCATCCGATAGGTGAAGTCAGCGCCTCGGGCACAAGCTGACGCGATTAATTCCCACCCGATTCATGGCCCATTAACATGCTTTCATTAAATAGTTGAATTCCAAAAGCTGGCGCGATCAGCTGCTTTGCCTTGATCGCTGAAACGAGGAGCAGCGCTTGCGCAGAAAGTCAGTTCTGCGGCCGACCGAGTCATCCGGCGAGATTGATCTGGCCGCGTTGATGAGATTGGCGGCTGCCTCGTCCGAGATTGCAGAACGGGATGTTCAGGCGACGATAGCCGAACTCGAGGCACAGACGCGACGCTACGAAACTGCCATCAATAATATTTCGCCGGGCGTTTGCTTTTTCGACGGCGACGGGCGGCTGATCTTGTGCAATCGCCCTTACGCGGAAATCTACCGCCTCGAACCCGAAGAGGTTCGTCCGGGGGCCACGCTGCGCGAGATCATCCACGCCCGCTCTGCCGCCGGAACGGCCGCAATGGCCGTCGATGACTACCTCGCTCTGGTGACCGCCTCGCGGAATTCGAACTCGCCATCAAATTGGACTATGAAACTCGAGGATGGACGAACAATCAATATCCACGACCAGCCCATGCCCGACGGCGGCTGGATCGCCACTCATGAGGACATCACCGCGTTCGAGTTCACTCGCGCCGCGGCGAATGAACGACTTTCACTTCAGGCGCTGATCGACTGGGTGCCCGACAACCTTTGGGTCAAGGATGCCGCGAGTCGTTTCCTCATCTCCAACAACGCCACGGCGATCCAGATAGGCCTTTCCGGTTCCGAAGAATTGATTGGCAAAACAGATTTGGATATTCATCCGCCGGAGGCCGCGCGGCAGTACTTCGCTGATGAGCAGAATATCATCCAGTCGGGACAGCCGATGATCGACAAGGAGGAATATGTCATCGACGCCGCGGGCGGCAAGAAATGGATTTCGTCGACAAAAGTGCCGGTGCGCAACGGCGCGAACGAGATAGTCGGGTTGGTCGGCATCTCCCGCGATATTACCGAGCGCAAGAAGGCGGACTTGTTGCGCGATGGCCAGGCCAAAATCCTCGAGATGATCGCATTGAGCGAACCGCTGGAGGGTGTGCTCGAGCATCTCATGCGCCTAGTCGAGTCACAACTGAAGGGGATATTCGGCTCCGTGCTATTGCTCGAGGACGAGGGGATCTTGTTGCGGCACGGTGCAGCGCCGAGCATTGGGGACGCCTTCATAAAGGCCATCGACGGCATGCGCGTCGGCCCCATGGCTGGCTCGTGCGGCACGGCCGCCTATCGGCGGGAAGCCGTCAACGTTTCTGATATCATGCACGATCCACTCTGGGAGGATTGTCGTGAACTGGCCGCCGCGCATGGGTTTCGTTCCTGTTGGTCGACGCCGATAATATCGTACCAAGGCGCTGTCCTGGGCACATTCGCGATGTATTCCAAAGAAGTGCGCGAGCCCACCGAGGCCGAGGCGCACCTGGTCGATGTCGCGACACGAATTGCCGGCATCGCGATCGAACGCAAGCTTGCCGAAGACCGCATACATTTCATGGCCAACCACGACGCCCTTACCGGGCTTCCCAATCGCACCTTGCTCAAAGACCGCCTTTCCCAGGCAATATTGTATGCACAACGATACGGCCGGGCGGTGTCGGTCGTATTCATCGATCTGGACAACTTCAAATTCGTCAACGACTCCCTGGGCCACAATGCCGGCGACGAGCTTTTGAAAATAATCGCCGGGCGCATGGTCGATAGCGTCAGGGCGGCCGACACGGTGGTGCGGCTCGGCGGCGATGAATTCGTGATCTTGCTCCTCGATCAACCGAGCGCGGACATCGTCTGCGAAACTGTCGAAGAGCTGAAAACAGTCATCGCTGAGACCGTCGAAATCAAAGGCCATGACTTCAAGGTGACAGCCAGTATCGGCGTCGCCACCTACCCCAATGACGGCACGGACGCCGACGGTCTCTTGGCCAATGCCGATGCAGCCATGTATCGCGCCAAGGAAACCGGCCGCGACAATTTCCAGTTCTACACGCAAAGTTTGAACAAAGAGGCCAACGAAAAATTCCAGCTGCAGACGGATTTGCGACGGGCGATCGACCGAGGCGAGTTCATCCTGCTCTACCAGCCGCAGGTCGAACTACGAACGGGACGCGTCTTTGCGGTCGAAGCTCTGATACGCTGGAACCATCCCACTTTGGGTGTGATACCGCCAATCAAGTTCATCCCGTTGGCCGAGGCGTGCGGCTTGATTGTGCCGATCGGTGATTGGGTGCTGCATGAAGCTTGCCGGCAGAACAAGGCCTGGCAGGATGCGGGCCTGCCATCGGTGAACATCTCCGTGAATATTTCGGCGCGGCAATTCAGGGAAAAAGATCTGGTGAGCCGGGTTGTCAGGGCTTTGCAAACCAGCGGATTGGATGGCCAATTCCTCGAATTGGAGCTCACCGAAAGTCTCATCATGCAGGATGTCGAGGCGGCGGTCGCCACGATGAGGGAACTGCAAGGTCTCGGGGTCCAGGTCTCGATCGACGATTTTGGAACCGGCTATTCCAGTCTCAGCTCGCTGAAAACGTTTCCCGTCGCCCGGCTGAAGATCGATAAGTCGTTCATCAACGATCTCGGCACGAACGAGAACGACAACGCCGTGGCCAGCGCCGTGATCTCGCTGGGCCAAAAGCTGAATCTGCGAGTCATAGCCGAGGGCGTCGAGACGGATGAACAGGTCGCATTCCTGTGCAACAACAATTGCGATGAGATGCAGGGTTATCATTTCAGCAGGCCGCTCGCGCCGGGCGAGATCGGTGAGGTCCTCAGGGCGCCTCGCCGGCAGGTCGCTCGTTAGCCTCACAACTCATTGGGCGTCGCCTCAGGTCGCGCCCACCGTCAGGGCGGCCTTCACGCGCGCCGGGGCGAACGGCGCGGTGGGCAATCGCTCCCCTTGCCTATGGAATCGGCGGCGTCGATTACCTCCGAGATAATAGTCCAGCGCTTCCCGCAGGAGTAGTGTCCCGGCATGCCCGCTCTCTCCACACATTCGGCCGCACCGGCGAATTCCGCGGTCGGCGCGCAGCTGCGCGAGTGGCGGCAGAGGCGGCGGCGCAGTCAACTCGATCTCGCGCTCGACGCGAGCGTATCGCAACGGCACATCAGCTTCGTCGAAAGCGGCAAGGCGCAGCCGAGCCGGGAGATGGTGGTGCTGCTCGCCGAGCAATTGGAAATTCCGCTGCGAGAGCGCAACGCGCTGTTGCTCGCGGCGGGTTTCGCACCGCTCTATCCCGAATACCGGCTGGAGGACCCGCCGCTCGCCTCCGTGCGCGTCGCGGTGGCTGCGATATTGCGGGGACATGCGCCCAACCCCGCTCTCGCCGTCGATCGGCACTGGCGCATGGTCAGCGCCAACGCATGCGTCGCGCCGCTTTTGCGAGGCGTGCGGGATCAAAGCCTGCTGAAGTCTCCCGTGAACGTGTTGCGGCTCAGCCTCAGGGAGGGTGGCCTCGCGCCGCAAATCGCCAACCTGGCGCAATGGCGGGGGCACATACTCGAGCGCCTGCGCCGCCAAATCCGCGCGAGTTGCGATCCGGTTCTGATTGAGCTTCTCGCCGAACTGGAAGCCATTCCGGCGCCGCTGCGCCGCGGGTTCCAAAGCCACGCCCCGAATGCGAGCGAAATATTTGTGCCGCTGGAATTGGACACTGAGTTTGGACGCCTTTCGCTGATCTCCACGACGACCGTATTCGGCACGCCTGCCGAGGTCACGGTTTCGGAGCTGGCGATCGAGACGTTCTTTCCTGCCGACGAACCGACCGCAACCCGCCTGCGGCAGCTGGCGCGGGGCTGACCTGCCGCGCGGAAGAGCAGCGGCCCCATATTACCTCTCGGGTAATCGACCTGGCGGCGCGCTCTGGCATCATTCCCATCGTTGGGCTCGAAGGGAGCCTCATCGACGGAGAAATCAAATGCTCGACCCACAGCGGATCGCGGAACGCTATATCGCAACCTGGAACGAGACGAACGCAAGCAAGCGATCTGAATTGCTGCAAGCCGACTGGAATGGCGATGCGTCGTATGTCGACCCCCTCGCGAAGGTCGTGGGCCGCGAGGACATCGGCGGCCTGATCGGCGGCGTGCAAGAGCGCTTTCCCAGCTTTCGCTTCACCTTGACAGGCGCGCCCAATGGCTACGGCGAATATGTCCGCTTTTCCTGGAGCCTGGGTCCGGCGGGCGCCGAACCGCCGATCGAGGGCAGCGATGTCCTCGAAATCGTCGACGGTCGCATCGCCCGCGTCATCGGCTTTCTCGACAAAGTCCCGCCGGCGGCGTGAGCGTCAGAAATCGTCAGCAAATAAATGGAACGGGAGATCGTATTGCGAGCGACAGCGAAGCAACTCAGACTGAGCCGCACGTGGAGACCCCCTGGGTTGCTTTCGCTTCGCTCGCAATGACGGATAGAGCGCTTGTTTCCTGATAGGCCCTTAGAAATTAGAAGTCTGAAGTCAGTACCAGAAGCTCGATTTTGATTTCTGGCTTCTAGTTTCTAGTTTTCATCCTCCACTTTCGCATCGGGGCGATCGCTTCCTTCCGCGTATTCATCCCGCCAGTTTCCGGCGCTGTCTTCGTACTCGATGACGGCGCTCTCGCCGGGAGTCCTTTGTTCGCGAGCCGCTCGGGCGGCGGCGGCGTGCGCAAGTTCTTTGGTCGGAAAGGTCTCGGAGAAGACGTCGTCGACCTTGTAAGCCCAGCCGCCGTCATGCTCGACGACATGGTAAGTGACATTCGTCATTTGCGACTCCCTTGTCTTCAACCCATCTACCACCGCCCGACTCGTACGAGCAAGCTTCAGGCGACGGTGCGGAGCAAGTGCTTCGTCCCGATCCTGGAGCTCGCGTACGCGAGTCGCGTTCGCGAGCATGACACTGCCGGCGAATGCAAAAAGGGGAATTCCGATGGCGGCTTCGCCAACTCAATAGTGCTGTGGGAGCGGTTGCGATCGACTTGAATAGTCGCCCATAGGCGCCAGAGCGGTAGCTTGGCGATGCTGATCCCTAGCCATCCGACATTGAGAAAATTCCGGAGTGCCGGGCTTGAAGCCGTAAAAAGAACACGCTTCGGCGTCTGCTTCCGCGATATTCTGCGCTTGCACCGCCCGTTCCTGATCGCTGACGCATCCGCTCGCCAGCGCGCAAAATACAACCAACAACAACGCCTTTGCCATGGGACCACCCGCTCCCACTTACGCAATTTTTCGACATATCTGCGACATTCGTGTCAGAAATGTGGGTTCAAGAATTAAAAACCAGTTCGACCCATGACTCTCGCGGACCTTGGGCTTGCGCGACGACGAGGATCGCGTTGTCATGTCGGTGCGCCGGCAGACCTTCGCGGCAGACGGAACCATTCTCGGCGTCGTGGACGCGGTCTACGATGCACGCCGCTACGCCTATGAGGCCGAATACGGCGCGATCGGGGGTCGGCCTCACTTGGCCCCGCTTCGCTGACGTCAACGGAGAAACACCATGCGTCGAACCTGGATTTTAGGAATGATTTCGGCCCTCGCCTTGGGCCTTGGGGCCGCATCGACGGCCGCGGCGGCTGACAAGCCGGTAGCCCTGATCATCGCACAGGGCGGTCTCGGCGATCAATCCTACAACGATCTCGCCTATGCGGGGTTCAAGAAGGCGCTCGTCGAGACCAAGCTCCAGGGCAAGGCCGTCGAATCGAAGGATGTGGTGGCGCAGGCCGCCGACATATTGCGGCGCGCTTCCGACGCGGGCTTCGGGCTCGTCGTCGATCTCGAATATTCGCATGGGGACGCGCTCGCGGCGGTCGCGAAGGATTACGCCGACACGGACTACGTCATTCTCAATCAGGTCAAGCCGGGCGCCAACGTCGCCTCGGTGCTGTTCCAGGAACAGGAAGGCTCATACCTCGCCGGCGCGCTCGCCACGCTGGTCGCCAAAGATGCGTCGATCAAGGGCATGAGCGGCAAGCCGATCATCGGCGTCATCGGCGGCACAAAGTCGGTCGGGATCGACAAGTTCATCGTCGGCTACATCCAGGGCGCGCACGAAATCGATCCGAACGCCGAAGTCAAGGTGGCTTATTCCAACAATTTCGGCGACCCCGCGATCGGATTGCATATGGCCAAGGCGATGTTCGATGCCGGCGCCAACGTCGTCTATCAGGTGGCGGGCGGAACGGGTCTCGGCGTCATCCAGGGGGCGAAGGAAGCCGGACGCTTCGCGATCGGCGTCGATACCGATCAGGACGGGATCGCCCCCGGCGCCGTTCTCACCAGCATGATCAAGCGCACCGACGTCGCGGTCGAGACCGTCGTCAAGGACTACGCCGACGCCAAGTTCCCGGGGGGCGAGACCGTGACCTTGGGTCTCGCGCAAGACGGCGTCGGCCTTTCCCCGATGAAATATACCCATGACGAGATTCCCGCGCCGATCCTCGCCAAGGTCGACGACCTGAAGAAGAAAATTCTGTCGGGCGAAATAAAGGTCTGGGACGTCGTCGATCAGGGCTATCCGGACTATTTCAAATGACGGAGCCGGTCGGCGTCCGAATTCGCATCGGCGCCCGCCAACTCAGCCGCCGATTCGGCCCGGTGGTCGCCGTCGACCGCGTCGATCTCGCGGTCGCGCCGGGCACGATCCATGCCGTCGTCGGCGGCAACGGCGCGGGAAAATCGACGCTCATGCGGATATTGCAGGGCGTCGACAGTCCCGACGAGGGCAGCGTCATTCTGAACGACGCGCCGGTTCGATTGACGGGGCCCGCGGACGCCTTCGCGCACGGGATCGGCATGGTGCACCAGGAATTCATGCTCGCGCCGCCGCTGACGCTGCTCGAGAATCTGATCCTCGCCCACGAGCCGCTCGGCCGCGGCGGCCTGATCGACTGGCGCGCCGCGCGAGCGGAGGCCGACCGGCTGGCTAAGATCGCCGGCGTCGCGATCGATTGGCGCTCGAGGGTTTCGGACGCCCCGGTTCATGTCAGGCAGGTTCTGGAAATCCTGCGGCTGCTCTATCGCGGAGTCGACGTCCTGATCCTCGACGAGCCCACCGCTGTGCTGGCGCCCGCGCAAGTGACGGAGCTGATCGCGTTGATGCGGCGCCTGAAGGGCGAGGGCCGCACTTTACTGTTCATCAGCCACAAGCTCGACGAAGTCATGCGCGCAGCCGACGCGATCACCGTGATGCGCGCGGGCCGCGTCGTTACGACCACGACGCCCGCCGAGACCGACATGACGCGGCTCGCGCGAGCGATGGTCGGGGAGACGGTCGAGCCGGCGCGGATCGAGACGCGGGCCCGTAGGGCCGCGGCGCCGCTCTTCGCGGCGAAAGCTCTGGTCGCCCGCGACCGCGGCGGCGTCCTGCGGCTAGGTCCGATCGACCTCGAGGTTCATGCCGGGGAAATCGTCGGCGTCGCCGCCGTTTCCGGCAATGGCCAGGACGAGCTCGTCGCCAGCGCCGTCGGATTGCGTCCGATCGCATCCGGGACGATCGCCTTCGCCGGGACGCCGATCACAAATGCATCCACCGGCCGCTTTCGCTCGGCGGGGATTGGGTATCTGAGCGCCGATCGCGCAGACGAGGGGCTTTGTCTCGTCGCTTCGATCCGCGACAATTTCGTCGCCGGCCGTGAGGGCGAGCCGCCGTTCTCGCGCCTCGGGTTGCTGCGCCCCGCGGCCATCGACGACCGCGCGAAAAGCGCGATGGCGAAACTCTCCGTCCGCTATCGACGCTCGACGGACGAGGCGCGCAGCCTCTCGGGCGGCAATCAGCAGCGCCTCGTCATCGCGCGCGAATTCGACCGAGAGCCGAAGCTGCTCGTCGCGGCGCAGCCGACGCGAGGGGTCGACATTTCAGGCATCGCCTTCATTCATGAGCGGATCGCGGAGTTTCGCGATTCCGAAGGCGCGGTGTTGCTGATCTCCGAGGAGATCGATGAAATCCTCGCGCTCTCCGATCGCATTATCGGGCTGTATGGCGGCGTCGTGGTCGGCGAACTCGGACGCGGCGAAGCGAGCGTCGAGAAAGTGGGGCGCATGATGCTCGGCCAGAAGGCGGCGTAATGGTCGCGGCGTTCGCAGCCCCTTTCTGGCGAGTCGCTGCCGCCGCTGCGCCGTTCGCGCTCGCCGCCGGCATCGGCGCCGCTGTCCTGGCGGCCACGGGGCATGATCCGCTCGCGGTCTACCGTTTGATGATCGAGGAAGCCTTTGGCGGAGAGCGCCGCATCGCGGCGACCTTGACGGCGGCGACCCCGCTGCTGCTGACGGGCCTGGCGGCGGCGATCGCGTTTCGCGCCGGAATCTTCAATGTGGGCGCAGAAGGCTGCTTCTATCTCGGCGGATTGGTCGCCGCGGTTCTCGGGTACGTCATGGCCGGTTGGCCCTCGATGCTGCTGATTCCTATCGCGCTGGGAGCGGCCGCGATCGTCGGCGGCGTCTGGTTGATCGGGCCGGCGCTGGCGCGCACCCGCCTCGGCGTCGACGAAGTGGTGACGACCCTGATGTTGAACTTCATCGCCGTCGACATCACGAGCTGGCTCGTCAACGGACCCTTGCTGGCGCGCGGCTCCGCCAATTCGGCGACGCTGCCGATTGCAGCCGGCGCGGAACTGCCGCGCCTGCTGCCGCCGACGACGCTGCATCTCGGATTCGTCATCAGTCTGGCGCTGGTGGCGCTGTTCGGCCTCTGGGAGCGGCTCACGGCGGCGGGCCTCCGATCGCAGATGGTCGGCCTGAACCCGCGTTTCAGCCGCGCCGTGGGAATCGACGTGCCCGCCACGCTTCTGCGCATGATGATCGCCTCCGGTCTGATCGGGGGCCTCGCGGGCGCCATTCACGTTCTGGGTCTGATTCATCGCTTCGTCGCGGGCTTCTCGCCTGGCTACGGATTCATGGGCATCGCCATCGCTGTCCTCGGCCGTAATTCCGCGATCGGCGTCGCCGTCGGGGCCGTCCTGTTCGGCGCGCTGTCCTCGGCGGGCGCCACGATCCAGCTGTTCAGCGACGTTCCGATCGAGATCGTCGAGATCCTCCAGGGCGCCGTCATGATCTTCGCCGTCGCCAAATTCGGCGCTGGCCGGAGGCGCAGAGCGGCGCCGGCATGATCGACCTCTTCCTTCACGCGGCGATGCTGATGACGACGCCGATATTGCTCACCGCGATTGGCGGCATGGTCAATCGCATCGGCGGGCTCGTCAACATCGGGCTGGAGTCGATGATGCTCGCCGGCGCGCTCGCGGCGGTAGAAGTCTCGGCCGCGACCGGCAGCGTAGGGGCGGCGTTGGCGGCCGCGCTCGCGGCTGGCGCGATTCTCGGTCTTGCCATGTCGCTCGTCGTGACGCGCCTTTCGGCCAACGAGATCATCGTCGGGCTGGGGTTCAACGTCGCCGTCGCCGGACTGGTTCGCTTCCTCTTGAAGAGCGCCTATGGCGTCTCCGGCACATTGAATCCGCCTGGCGTAGTCATGCTGGCGCGCTACGACTTTCCTGTTGTCAGAGAAATCCCTGTTCTCGGGGCCATCGTTTCCGGCCAGGATTGTCTGACCTGGTTCGCCTGGGCGATGGTTCCGATGACCGCCTTTGTTCTTCTTCGCACGCGGATGGGTTTGCGGCTGCGGGCGACCGGCGCGGCCGAGGCGACGGTGCGCGCGGTGGGCCTGAAGCCATTCAACA
>DASXYQ010000457.1:0-4813 GCA_036502445.1 Roseiarcus sp.
ATCCCGGCAAGGAGATCCTATACCTCAACTACGCGGCGGTCGATCCGGTTCTGACCAACGCCAAATGTTCCTATTGGCATTTTCGCTGGGACGCCAATTCCGACATCAAAATGGCCGCGCTGACCAATTTCATGAAGACGCGACACAACATCAAGAAGCTCTATCTGATCAACCAGGACTACTCATTCGGCCAGTCGGTGCATATGCAAGCACGCGCGATGCTCAAGGAGAAACGTCCCGATATCGAGATCGTCGGCGACGAGCTGCATCCGCTGCTCAAGATCACCGATTTCTCGCCTTATATCGCGAAGATCAAGGCTTCGGGCGCGGACAGCGTGATAACAGGCAACTGGGGCCAGGATTTCGCGCTGCTGCTGAAGGCGGCGGCCGACGCCGGCCTGCAGGCCGACTGGTATACCTATTACGCCGCCGGCGCCGGCGGCCCCACGGCGATCAGGCAGACGGGGCTGTCGCATCGCGTTTTCCAGATCAGCGAAGGCGTCCCGAACTCGGCGCCGGAGGCCGCGCAGAAATGGGAGGCCGATTTCCGCACGAAGCTGGGCGTCAGTCTGTTCTATCCGCGCGCGGTGAACGAGATGCGGATGCTCGCCAAGGCGGTCGAGCAGGCCAAGACCGACGAGCCCAAGGCGCTGGCGGCCGAGTTCGAGGGCATGAAGTCCGAGGCCTTCGACGGCGGCGATATCTGGATGCGCAAGGACGACCACCAGCTGTTCCAGGACATGTACATCAGCAGCTTCGGGCCCTTGGACCCCGGCGCCAAGTTCGACGAGGAGGGAACCGGCTGGGGCTGGAAGAGCGTGGGCGTCGTCAAGACGAGCGACACGGTTCTGCCGACCACCTGTAAGATGGACCGTCCGTAAGGGCATAGCCTCTTCCCCTCGGCGCGAGCAACGGTCTTGGGGCCGAGCCAAAATGCTCCAGCTCATAACCTTCTCGACCCTGAATGGCGTGCTGTACGGCATGTTGCTGTTCATGATGGCGAGCGGCCTGACGCTGATCTTCAGCATGATGGGCGTCCTGAACTTCGCCCACGCCAGCTTCTACATGCTCGGGGCCTATATCGGCTTCGAAATTTCCAGGCATATCGGTTTCTGGCCGGGGCTCTTCGTCGCCCCGCTGCTCGTTGGCGTGTTGGGCGCGCTCGTCGAGCGCTTTGGATTGCGGCGAGTGCACCGGCTCGGCCATGTCTCGGAACTGTTGTTCACCTTCGGCCTCGCCTTCGTGATCGAGGAAGTGGTGCAGATGGTCTGGGGCAAATTGCCCGTGGACTATCGCGTGCCGCCCTCCCTCGATTTCGTCGCCTTTCGCTTGTTCGACACGACCTACCCCGCCTATCGCATGTTCATGCTGCTGACGGCGATCGCCATGTTCGCGGCGCTGTTCGCAGTGCTGACGCGCACCCGCATCGGGCTCGTCATTCAGGCCGCGCTGACCCATCCCGAAGCCGTCGCGATGCTCGGCCACAATGTGCCGGGCCTGTTCATGCTGGTGTTCGGCGCCGGCGCGGCGCTCGCGGGTCTCGCCGGCGTCATCGCCGGACCCGCGCTGGTGACCCAGCCCGGTATGGCCGACTTGCTCGGACCGATCCTCTTCGTCGTCATCGTCGTCGGCGGCTTGGGTTCGCTCGCGGGGGCGCTGGTCGCATCGCTGCTGATAGGGATCGTGCAGACTTTCGCGGTCGCGATGAACGCCTCGCTCGCAGAGATTCTCGGTCCGGACGCGCCGCCGCTGCTCGGCGATCTCTGGCAGGTGACGATCGCCCAGCTCGCCCCGGTCATTCCATATCTGCTGCTGGTGCTCGTCCTGATCTTTCGCCCGACCGGCCTGATGGGAACGCGCGAGTCATGAGGGCGATCGCGCCCTGGCTCGCGCTGGCGCTCGCGTTCGCAGGCGCGCCGATGATTTTCTCCTCGGGCTCGGCGCTCACGACGCTGAGCCTGATGGGCGTGATGATCGTGTTCGCGCTATCCTACAATATGCTGCTTGGGCAGACGGGCCTGCTGTCCTTCGGCCATGCGGTCTATTACGGGCTCGGCGGTTTCGTCGCCATTCACGCGATGAACGCCATCATCAACGCAAAGCTCGGCGTGCCCGCGATCGTCATTCCCCTGGTCGGCGGATTGGCGGGGCTCGGCTTCGGGTTCCTGTTCGGTCTCGTCTCGACAAAAAGGGCGGGAATCGTGTTTTCCATGATATCGCTCGGCCTCGGCGAACTCGTGTCGTCGAGCTCGTTCATCCTTCGCAGCTTCTTCGGCGGCGCGGAGGGCGTCACCACCAACCGCGGTAAATTGGCTCATTTCCTCGGCTTCAGGTTCGTATCGCAGATCGAGGTCTATTATCTCATCGCGTTCTGGTGCTTCGTCTGCGTCCTGGCGATGTATGCGCTGACACGCACCCCGTTCGGGCGCATGTGCAACGCCGTGCGCGACAATCCCGAGCGCGTCGAATTCATCGGCTATTCCCCGCGCATGCTGCGTCTGATCGCGTTCTCTTTTTCCGCTTTCTTCGCAGGCGCGGCCGGCGGGCTCGCGGCGATCGATTTCGAGATCATGAATGCGCAGCAACTGGGCGCGCAGCAATCGAGCCTCGTGCTGTTGATGGCCTATGTCGGCGGCATCGGCGCTTTCGCGGGGCCGATCATCGGCGCCATCGTCGTCACTTTCCTGCAAATCAGCCTTTCCGACGTCACCAGCGCATGGCAGCTCTATTTCGGCCTGCTGTTCATCGGCGCCGTGACCTGGGCGCCCGGCGGGATCGCGGGCTTGCTGGCGCTGCATCGGCAGGCGTTGCGGCAGGGCGAAGCATGGCGGCTCGCGCCGGCCTATGCGATGGCGACGCCGGCCGTCGCCGCATGTGTCGTGGGCGCCATCATGCTGATCGAACTCGGCAATCGCGAGCTCGCGTTGGTGCGCAGCGAAGGTTCGGCGATGAGTCTGTTCGGCTTTGCCGTCGATTCGGCGAGCCT
This sequence comes from Roseiarcus sp., assembly GCA_036502445.1. Lineage (GTDB taxonomy): Bacteria > Pseudomonadota > Alphaproteobacteria > Rhizobiales > Beijerinckiaceae > Roseiarcus. The sequence continues at coordinate 2,987 of DASXYQ010000457.1, forward strand.
CGCGCCCTGGCTCGTCGCGATGATCCTGCTCGGCGTCGGACTCGCTTCGATGCGATGGCTCTGGCCCGGCGTCGAAAGCGCCTGGGGAACGGTCAACGCGCGCCTCCGAGAAAAAGCCGCATGACCGCGGTTCTCCAGCTGATCGACTTGCGCAAGAGCTTCGGCCCGACCCCGATCATCCGCGGCGTCAGCCTCGAGATCGCCGCCGGAGAGCGGCACGCGATCATCGGTCCCAACGGCGCCGGCAAATCGACGCTGTTTCATCTGGTCAGCGGGCGTCTCGCGCCGAGTGCCGGCGAGGTGCGTCTGCACGGGGAGCGGATCAACGGTCTGAGGCCGTTCGAAATCGCGCGGCGCGGTCTCTCGCGCAGCTTCCAGATCACCAACATATTTCCTCGCCTGACGGTGTACGAAAACCTGCGGTGCGCGACGCTGTGGTCGCTCGGACACAAATATGCCTTCTGGAAGCCGATCGATCGGCTGCGAGACGCGCGGGAGCGTGCGGAATGGCTGATGGACAGCATCGGCCTCGGCGCGCGGCGAAGCCTGCAAGCCGGGGTCCTCAGCTACGCCGAGCAGCGCGCGCTCGAGATCGGCGTCACCATCGCGGGCGGCGCCGACGTCATCATGCTCGACGAGCCCACGTCGGGCATGAACAACAGCGAGACCGAGCAAGCTGTCGGGTTGATCCGCAAGGTGACGGAGGGGAAGACGCTGGTCGTCGTCGAGCACGACATGAGCGTCGTCTTCAAACTGGCCGATCGCATTTCGGTGCTGGTCTACGGCGAGATCATCGCCAGCGACACGCCCGACCGCATTCGCGAAAACGAGGCCGTGCGCGAGGCCTATCTCGGACAGGCGAGCCATTGATGAGCGCGCCGCTGCTCGAAGTCGTCGATCTTCACGCCTATTACGGCAAGAGCCATATCCTGCACGGCGTCAACTTCCGTGTCGAGCAAGGTGAAATCGTCAGCCTGCTCGGCCGCAACGGCGTCGGACGCTCGACCACGATCAAGGCGATCATGGGCGCCGTTCCGCCGATCGGTTCGATCCGGTTCAAGGGCGAGGAAATCGCCGGCTCGAGGCCGCACGAGGCGGCGCGCAGAGGTCTAGGCTATGTCCCGGAAACGCGCGACATTTTTCCCGCTTTGACGGTGCGCCAGAATTTGATGCTCGGCGAGAAGCCCGGCAAGGTCGGCGGCCGTTGGGCGATGCAGGACATGTTTCGCATGTTCCCGCAGCTGGAGGCGCGCGCGGAGACGCCCGGCGGCGTCCTCTCCGGCGGCGAGCAGCAGATGCTGACGATCTGCCGCACGCTGATGGGCGATCCGGAGCTCGTCATGATCGACGAGCCGACCGAGGGCCTTTCGCCGAAGATGGTCGAACGCGTCGGCGCGCTCCTCGGCGAAATCGCCGGGCGCGGCGTCGCTATTCTGCTCGTCGAGCAAAAGCTGACGATCGCGCTGAAAGTCAGCGAGAGGCTTTATGTGATGGGACACGGAAAGATCGTCTTCGAGGGGACGCCGGCGGATCTCGAGGCATCGGAAGGGGTGCGGAAAGAGTGGCTCGAGGTGTGACGCTTTTGGCCGAGCTCGGAAAACGAGCCGCTCTCCGACCGCCGCGCTTAGCGACCGGGGCCGCACGCTATTTGCTTTTGGGCGCCGCCCGAGTGCCTTCCAGCGCCGTCTTTCGCGCCTCCAGCGACGCCAGTTTCTTCCTGAGACTCGCAATTTCGCTCACGATGGCGCGCAGTTCGGTCTTCGATTTGGGCGCTGCTCAGATATTCGGGGCCGAGTTCGGCCGCGATGTAGGGCTCGAGCTGGCTTC
>DASXYQ010000458.1:0-5060 GCA_036502445.1 Roseiarcus sp.
GCGAGGCCGATGCCGACCGCGATCACGCCGACGAGCAGGGAGACGCGAGCGCCGGCGAGAATCTGCGAGGCGACGTCGCGCCCCAACGCATCCGTGCCGAGCCAATGCGCCGCCGAGGGGATCTGCAGCTTGTGGGGAATGTCGAGCGCCGCCGGTGGATACGGCGTCCAGACCAGCGACAGCGCCGCGGCGAAGATCAGCAGCGCCATCAGGATCACACCGAGACGCAGGCTCGCGTCGTGGCGCGCATCCCCTCCTTCGAGCGTCAGACTCATGCGCCCGCCCGCAGCCGGGGATCGATCGCCGCCGATACGAGGTCGACCAGCAGGTTCACGGCGATGACGAACGCCGCCAGCCCCATGACGCAATCCTCGACGACGAGCACGTCGCGATTGGCGATCGACTGGACGATCAGCCGGCCGAGGCCGGGCAGCACGAAGACATTCTCGACGACCACCGCGCCGGCGACGAGATTGGCGAATTGCAGCCCGACGATGGTCAGGATCGGCGGCAGCGCGTTGGGCAACGCGTGGCGCCAGAGCGCGGCGTTCCGCGAAAGGCCCTTCGCCCGCGCGGTGCGCATGAAATCCTCGTTCAACGCCTCGACCAGCGCCGAGCGAGTGACGCGCGTCAGGATCGCCGCCTGCACGAGCCCGAGCGCCAGGGCGGGCAGCACGAGCGCGCCGAGCGCTCGCGCGGGGTTGGCCCAACCCGGAAAGCCGCCGGCAGGGGCGAGCCGCCAATGTACTGCGAAAATCAGCACGAGCACGATGCCGAACCAGAAATTCGGCACGGCGAGACCGAGCTGGCTCGCCGTCATCACCGCCGCGTCGCCGGGCTGGCCGTGGCGCTCCGCCGCGTAGACGCCGGCGGACAGCGCAACGGCGGCCGCGATCGTCATCGAGAGCAGCGCGAGCGGCCCGCTGACAGCCAGGCGATCGAGGATCAGCGGGCCGATCGGCGAATTGTAGGCGTAGGACTGGCCGAGATCCCCGCGTAGCGCGCCGCCGATCCAGGCGGCGTAGCGCGCGGCGAAGGGCTGATCGAGCCCGAGCTTATGCCCCAGCGCGGCCACCGCCTCCGGCGTCGCGCTCGTCCCTAGCATCGTCTGCGCCGCATCGCCCGGCAGCACCTCCAGCACTCCGAACACGACCAGCGAGGCAAACGCGAGGGTGAGAAGGAGGAGGATCAGGCGTCGCAGGACATACAGCAGCATGCGCCAGCATAAGACCGCGAGCGGGCGGCGAGCAATGCGCTATCCAGGCCACTATTTCCGAACCAATGTCCGCTCGCGCCCTTGCGTGACCAATCTCGAGGGTTCAAACCGGTCCATGCGCCAGCGCCCGGCATCGGCAATCTCATGGCGACAGATTTTGAGCATTGCCTGATGGCGCCGAGGGCCGCGGATGCGGCCCGTGGACAGTCGCCTTCGCGGAGCCGTTCCCGCCCATTGGAAATCTTCCAACGATGCGGAAATCGTGATCCGCGCCGTCCTGCGCCAACAGTGCGAGCGAGTCCACTCGCAGCGCCGGCGACGAAACCCACCGCGCAAATTCCGCCGCCAGCTTCGCCATGATCGCGTCGGAGTCGGCGACTGCGCCGGTCAACGTGAAATGCATGCGGAATTCGTCGAGCACATAGGGATAGCCCCAGGCGTCGAGATAGTAGCGCTGACGGGGGGAAAGCCGTTCGGGCGCGCGACGCTGGACCTCGGCCGCGGTCAGAGGCGCGCGCAACGGATCGAGTTTGCGAACGATCTTGGCTTCGAGTCGAGCAAGCTCGCCCGATGGCTTCTCCGGCCGCAACGCGACGAACGCGCGCCCCTCCCCGGCGGGGAACCTGCCGACGCGTAGCAAACCGGCGTCGAAGGGTTCCATCTTTCGAGCGAGGTGCGCGACGCGCGCTTCGAGGTCGCGAAAGCTCCAAACGGGATTCAGGCGGAACGGGGCTTTGAGCGTGGCATGGAAGCCATATCGCCGCGGCTCGGCGACGAGCGAGCGCCACGTCTCCGCGTCATATCCTTCGGGAAGGAAGCCTTCGAGGCTCTCGCCCGAGTCGGCCTCGCAGCCGAGAACCCGCGAGCCAAATCGCCCGAGATCGCTGTCGAGCGCGGGCGCGAGATAAACGGCGTAACGGGTCGAAGCGGTCACGCGGAGATACTCACGCGGCAGGTCAGAACATACTCGCACAGACGTGTCACGGTTGTATTCAAGAGTCCGGTGTTGTCAAGAACGACGTCCGGTTCGAGCCCCGTCTCGGATGCGCCAGCCCGCTCCAGCCGGTCGCGCCGCGCCTCGGTTCCCTCGCGCCCCCGCGCGGCGAGGCGCGCGGCCAATATCTCGGGACGCGCCGTAACCAGGACGACTCGGCTTCTGACATAACGTTGCCGCATCGCGGCGACGGCGGCACGCGAAACGTTGCAGACGACGATCTTGCCCTCGTCGATCGCTACGTCGATTTCGACCGGCACGCCGTAGCGCAGTCCGTGTGCGGACCAGCTCAGGGCGAAGCGTCCGGCTTCCTCGGCGTCCTCGAAAGCCGCTTCGTCCAGCGTATCGTGATCCTCGTGCGCGTCGGAAGGCCGGGTGACGACGCGGCGCGCGATGACCACGCCGTCGCGGGCCGTCAGGCGCTCGCCGAGACCGCGAATCAGCGAATCCTTGCCCGCGCCGCTCGGGCCGACGATCGCCACGAAGACGCCCGGCGATTTCACGCGACCCGCCGCCCCTCGCGCCAGACCGCTCGCACGACCGGTTCACCGCCGTGCATAACGACGCGCAGCAGATCCGCTCGGCGGCCCACCGCGATTTCGCCGCGGTCATGCAGCCCGGTCGCTTCGGCCGGCGTCTTGCTCACCAAGCGGATCGCGCCCGGCAGGCCGCCGACCCTGGGCGCGTCGGCGAGCCGGAACGCGGCCATCAGCAGCGCTGCGGGAACATAGTCGGAGGAGAGGATGTCGAGCTGCCCCGCCTCGGCGAGTTCCCGCGCCGAGGCGTTGCCGGAATGCGAGCCGCCGCGCACGACGTTCGGCGCGCCCATCACGGTCGCCATGCCTATCGCGCGCGAGGCGACCGCCGCCTCGATGGTAGTCGGGAATTCGGCGATTGCGATCCCTTCGGAGTGCGCGAGCGCGACTTCCTCGAGCGTCGTGTCGTCGTGGCTCGCGAGCGCGACGCCCTGGGTCTTGGCGAGTTCGACGATGCGCGGCCGGTTTTCCCGAGCCCGCCCCGCGCCGACCTTCTGACGCTGCTGGACGAGTTCCCCCAGCTCGGCCGGGGAACGTCCGGATTTGCCGCTGTAGTAGGTGAAATATTTGTCGATATCGCGGAACTGCCGCTGACCCGGCGTGTGGTCCATCAGCGAAATCAGCTGCGCGGCGTTCGTCGCCAAGAACTCGGTCAGAATGTCGAATACGTTGGGCGCGGGGACTTCGCAGCGCAGATGCGTCAGGTGATCCGAGCGCAGCAACCCGGCCGCGGCAGCGTTTTGCATCGCTTCGACGAGCGGGACGAATTTCTCGCCCATGCCCGCGCGCGATTCGAATTCGTCTGTGCCAACGCGGAAGGAATCGAACACCGTCGTAATCCCGGCCGCCGCGATCTGCGCGTCATAGGCGAGCACGGCGCTCCCAGCGTGCCACGTCACCGCAGGCCGCGGCATGTAATGGGCTTCCAGATGGTCGGTGTGCAGTTCGACGAGGCCGGGTAGGAGGTAGTCGCCGTCGAAGTCGATGGCCGATCGCGTCTCCCCAACCTCGCCCACTTCGGCGATTCGTCCGCCCTCAACAGCGACATGACCTTTGAAGACGCGGTCGGCGGCGACGATCGTCGCATTGGCGAAGAGGACTGGCTCGCCCGGGAGAAATTCCATGCCTCAGGCTCCGTATTTCTCTAGGAACGCCTCGGCGGAGAGCGCACGAAAGTCCGCGAGCGCGGCTCGCAGAGCGTCGTGCTTCCAATCCCACCAGGCGAGCGCATCCATGCGCTCGCCGATGCCCGGGGGAAAGCGCGGCTTCAGCAGCCGCGCCGGAACCCGCCGACGACCGTATAGGGCGCTACGTCGCGCGTGACCACCGCGCCGGCGCCGATCGCGGCGCCGTTGCCGACGCGGACGCCGGGCGTGATCGTCGCGCCATGCCCGATCCAGACGTCGTGGCCGATGACGACGGCGTTGTCGCGCCGCCACTCGAAGAAGCTCTCCTCGCGCTCTGCATCTTGCCAGTAGTCGTCGGCGCGGTAGGTGAAGTGATGCAGCGTCGCACGCCAGGTCGGATGGTTCGTCGCGTTGATGCGCGCATGCGAGGCGACGTTGACGAATTTGCCGATCTCCGTCGCCCAGGTCTCCGAATCCTGCATGATATAGGAATAGTCGCCGAGAATCGTCTCCGCGATCACGCAGCGCTCGGCGACCTCCGTGTAGCGTCCCAGCGATGAACCGGTCACGCGCGCGGTCGGGTGGACGAGCGGCGTTTCGCTCAGCCTCGGAGATGCCGCGCTCATGCGGCCTCCCGGCTCGAAAAGATCGAAACGTCGATCACGCGGTCGGCGAGGCGTCCCCGCACGTCATCGTCGTGAAAGATCGCGAGGAAACCCGTGCCCTGCGCCCGGCGCTCGGCGATCAACCCGACCACCGCCTCGCGATTGGCGGCATCGAGCGAGGCGGTCGGCTCGTCGAGGATCAGCAACTGATGTTCGCCGGCGAAGCCCCGCGCGATGTTTACGCGCTGCTGTTCGCCGCCGGAGAAGGTCGCGGGCGGCAGCGGCCATAGCCGCTCGGGCAGGTTCAGGCGGGCGAGCAATCCGGCGGCCCGCGCGCGCGCCGCTCGAGCCGCGAGGCCAGCGTCGCGCGCGGCGGCGGCAACGATTTCGAGCGCCGGGACGCGCGGGATGACGCGCAGGAACTGGCTGACATAACCCACGACGCGCCGCCGCGCGTCGACGATCTCGCCGGGGGTCGCGCGCGCGATGTCGAGAAAGCGGCCGCCGTCCGCCAGCCAAATGTGTCCGCCCTCGGCGAGATAATTGCCGAACACGATCTTCAGGATCGAAGACTTGCCGACG
>DASXYQ010000459.1:0-8290 GCA_036502445.1 Roseiarcus sp.
CGCCTACGTCACCTGGGCCGGCATCACGGCCGGTAAGGCGCCTTCGTTCTACTCGTTCACCGGCGGCGGCGCGGCTTGGTATAACTTCTTCTCGCCCGACCAGCAGGGCTTCAACCAGCCCGACCTGTTGGCCTACACCGCTTCGTTCGGCGGCGGCTTCTCCGCCACGATCGCCGCGCAGAGCAATGGCAGCAACGGCGCCAGCGGCGGCGGCACGGACCTGAACGGCGTCAGCGGCCTCAACTTCAACAATCTCTCGCGGGGCAACGACTATTTCGTCAACGGACAGAGCATTCCAGATTTCGTGGCTAACCTGAAGGTCGTTCAGGGTTGGGGGTCGGCTCAGGTGTCGGGCGTCGGTCACTATGTCAACGTCACCGGCTTCAATGGACTTCAGCAACAGAAGGAAGGCTGGGGCGTCGATGCAGGCGTCTCCTTCAACCTGCCGACCTTCGGCGCGGGCGATAAGTTCCTGGTCACCGGCGCCTGGACCCAGAACGCGGTTTGGTACTCTGGTCTTCCCGACGCCATGGATGGTGAACTCGGCATGACCAACGGCAACGGCCAGCAGATGGCGCTCGCAGATACCTACGAGAATCCGACGGGCAACAGCTTTGCGACACCAACGGCCTGGTCGGTTTCGGCCGAAATCGACCATCACTTCTCGCCGGAATTCGTGGGTTCTATCGAGGGCAGCTATGGTCAGGTGAGATGGACGGGAACAGACTTCAGTTCGGTCGTCTCCAACAGCAACAGCTGGCTCGTCGGCGCGGTCGCCCACTGGATTCCGGTCCATAATCTCGACTTCGAGTTCGAAGTGCTCTATCAGCAAAGCCAGACCCAAACGCCGAATGGCTTTGTGGCCGGAGCGCCCGGATCGGGCTTCAACACGAGCTTTCAGGGTCGTGGCGATGGATTCGAAGGCCGCTTCGAGGTTACCCGCAACTGGTGATCGCCCAGCGCGGTTCAGAAACGGAAACCCCGGAGCGAAGGCTCCGGGGTTTTTCGTAGGTTACGGTCCGCGCAGCTACGGGTAAGAAGCTTCTCTCAGCGCGTACGCTTTGACCCAGAGGCAGCGTGTCTCGCTTTTTGGTCGAAAGCACACAAAATCGGTCCCGGGCATTTCGCCGGTGACAAAGCCTAAATAGCCGACAGGGAAATTTTGGCAATTATGTAATATAAACATTGAATTGAATGCGTCTACATCATTCTCAGCATATATATTCAGTAAGATATCCAGGTCGACAGCGTTTGGACACGCGAGCGTTACCGCAATCGGCGTCGTCCACTTATGATAAATATCAGCTATAGCCTCATGTGGTTGCAAACAAATTACAAAAGAAATAGCAGACGTCATCGCGGCAAGGACTTTTGAAATCAATTCTTCCTCCACGTTCCCGACACCCAAGCCACGCAGATGCGCCCGCGCCCCACGCGCTAACGTAATGCGGCGCGATTACGTTGGAAATACGGCTGAAGGGCGGCCGACGAAATGGAGAGAGGGAGAGTTTTCGGTTTGTGACTCCCTCAAATCATGACGCGCCGAAGCAGCGCTCCTAACGGGAGGGAAATTTTCCTGCTTGCAAATCCTTGATATCGCCCGAAATGGGAAAGAAATCTCGTTCGCCGACAGCCGACCGCCGAGAGCCAACCACGGTCTCCGCATCACGAGCCGGGATCCCCGTTCACCCCGACGCTCCTCGCCGAGGCGAGGATCGCCTCCCAGGCTTCCTCGGGCAGCGGCACGCCGCTCGCCATGCGCTTCGCCCTCACCGCCCGTTCTGGTTCGCCGGGCGTCAGCACCGCCTGTCCCGGCGCCGCCTTGGCCTGCCGGAACCACTCCACATAGCGCGCCATGTCGGCGTCGAAGACATGGCTGGGGTCGATCTGGTCGGGGTCGAGGTAGAGCGAGAACATGCCATTGGCGAATTCGCGATCGGGCCCGGTCGCGCCGTTGCCGGTGAGCGAACCGCCGAGCAGTTCGCAGATCAGCGCGAGGCCCGAGCCCTTGTGCTCGCCGAACGCGCGGATCGCCCCCAGGCCGAGGGCGTGGTTGCGCTGGCCCTCGGGATCGATTGGGCCGTAGAGCAGCGCGGGATCGCCGGAGAGCGCGCCGTCGGGGCCGATCAGCGCGTCCGCCGGCACCGGCTTGCCGCCAAAGCTCGCGACGTTGACCTTGCCCTCCGCGACCAGCGAAGTCGCGAAGTCGAGCACGACGGGATCGGCGCCCTCGCGGGGAATGCCGACGCAGAACGGCGCGGTCGACAAGCGCCGCTCGACGCCGCCGAACGGCGCCACCAGGATCGAGCCGGCGGCGTTGACGAAATGGATCGAAATCATGCCCGCCGCCGCCGCGCGCTCCGCCCATTCGCCGACGCGCCCGACATGGCCGGAATTGCGCAGCGCGACCGCGGAAAGCCCCGCCGCCTTCGCTTTCGCGACGCCGATGTCGACGGCCTCGGGCGCGACGATCTGGCCGAAGCCGTGGCGGCCATCGAGCACCGCGATGACCGGCGTATCGACCAGGCGGGCGATCGTCTGATTGGGCACGGTGTCGCCCGAGCGCACCCAGTCGAGATAGCGCGGCACGCGCAGCACCCCGTGGCTGTCGTGCCCGGTGAGATTGGCGCTCACCAGCGAGGCGGCGACGGCGCGCGCCTCCTCGGGCCGGCTGCCGACGCGCTGGAAGATCTCGGCGCAGAAGTCGGTCAGCTCGCCCGCTGGAACATGTATCGTCATGGAATCGTCCTTGTGATTGGAGGCCGCCAATTTCCCCTCCCCGTTCTTACGGGGAGGGGGTAGGGCGGCCGCCGCTTTTGAGATCCTTGAACCCGACCATGCGCGCCGCGGAGAGCCCCCCCCCGGCCCCTCCCCGTAAAGAACGGGGAGGGGAGACGCGCGGCGGTGTCGATGCCCCATCAACGGCGCCCCGCTGTCTGAGCGCCGCCGAGATAGGCGTCGCGGATGCGTTCGTCGCTCCAGAGCGTCGTGGGATCGCCGCCGAGCGCGAGGCGGCCGGACTCCAGCACATAGCCCCAATCGGCGACCTTCAGCGCCATATGCGCGTTCTGCTCGACCAGCAGCACGGTCGCGCCGCGCTGATGGATTTCGCCGATGATCTGGAATACCGCCTGAACGATGACGGGTGCGAGGCCGAGCGAGGGTTCGTCGAGCAGCAGCAGCCGGGGCTTCGCCATCAGGCCGCGCGCGACCGCGACCATCTGCTGCTGGCCGCCGGAAAGCGTCCAGCCGAGCTTGTCGGCGAACGGCCGGATATCCGGGAAGAGGTCGAACATCGCGTCGGCCTCGCGGCGGATCGCGGCGCTCGAGGCGGCGCCGTTGGAGGCCCCGAGCATGATGTTCTCGCGCACGCTGAGGCCGGGGAAGACGCGGCGGCCCTCGGGTACATGGGCGACGCCGAGTTTCACGATCGCGCGCGGTCCGAGGCCCGCGATCGGTTTGCCGTCGAACCGGATTTCTCCCGCGCGTGGCGCGATCAGGCCGGAGATCGTACGCAGGGTCGTCGATTTCCCGGCGCCGTTGGAGCCGAGCAGGGCGACGACGGCGCCTTCGTCGATCGTGAAGGAGACGCCGCGCAAAGCTTCGATTTCGCCGTAGTTGACCGAGAGACCCTCGATTTCCAAGAGCGCCATCACGAGGCTCCGAGATAGGCGGTGACGACGTCGGGCTGCCGCAACACCTCGGCGGTTTCGCCGTCCGCGATCCGCCTGCCGAAATTGAGCACCGTCAGATGCTCGGCGACGCCGGCGATCAGGGTCATGTCGTGGTCGATGATGAGGATCGTCAGGCCTTCAGCGGCGATCCGGTCGAGCAGGTCGTGCAGCGCCTTCTTCTCGCTGGAGTTGAGGCCGGCGGCGGGTTCGTCGAGCAGCAGCACGGTGGGGTTCGCCGCCAGCGCGCGTGCGATCTCGATCAGGCGCTGGTGACCGTAGGAGAAGCTGGGAACGGTCTCGTGGGCGCGGCTCCCCAGCCCGACGAACTCGAGCGCGGCGCGGGCGCGGCTCTGCAGGGCCCCGTGACCGGCCTCGACCAGCGTGTTGCCCTCGCGCTCGGCGCCGATCACGACGTTCTCCAGCGCGGTCATCGAGCGGAACAGGCGGATGTTCTGAAACGTGCGCGCGAGCCCGGCGCTGGTGCGCTTGTGCGCGGGCAGGGCGGTGACGTCGACGCCGTCGACGAAGATTCTGCCCGCGGTCGCGCGATAGAGGCCGGTGACGACGTTGAGCGTCGTCGTCTTGCCGCTGCCGTTGGGGCCGATCAGCGCGTGGACTTCACCGCGCCGCACGCTGAAATCGACGCCGTCGACCGCCTTGAGGCCGCCGAAATATTTGGCGAGGCCCCGCACTTCCAGCACGACGCCGGCGCCGGAGGCGCCGGGGCCGCGCGCCTCGGCCGCGACGCCGTCGCCGGCGGCGGGGCGCAGCGCGAGCGGCTCGGCTGGCGCGGGGGCGGCGCGCGCTCGAGGGCGGAACAGGCGTCCAACGAAGCCCCAGATGCCGTCGGGCATGAAGATGACGATCAGAATGACCGCGGCGCCGTAGATCGCGAGATAGAGGCCGGGCACGCTCTTGAGGAAGCGCAGCCATTCCGGGATGAGAATCAGGAGGCCCGTGCCGATGGCGGAGCCGATCGGCGAGGAGACGCCGCCGAGCAGCGCCATCGTCAACAGCACGATCGAATCGGAAAAAGCGAACTGGTCGGGGCTCACGTAGGAAAAACCGCCTGCGAAGAGTCCGCCGCCGAGGCCGCCGAGCCCGGCGCAGAGCGCGAAGGCCGTCACCTTGGTGCGGAAGACGTCGATGCCCGCGGCGCTGGCGGCGAGCTCGTTGTCGCGCACCGCGCGCATCGCCCGTCCCAGCCGCGTATCTGGCAGGCGCCAGACGAAATAGCCCGAAATCGCGAAGGCGGCGACCGCCAAAGCGAGAAAGGCCTGCCCTGAGGCGAACAGCGCGGGCCGCCCGATCGAACTGACGCCGTCGGGCCCGTGGGTGAAGCCGATCGCGTTGATGAGGACTACGGTCAGGATTTGCTGGAACGAGATCGTGACCATCGCCAGATAATGGCCGCCCAGCCGCAAGGTCGAGACGCCGAGCAATGCGCCAGCGGCGAGCGCGATGGCGATCCCGACCGCGAGGCAGAGCCAGAACGGCAGGCGATAGTCCGCGGTGCCGAGTCCCACGGCATAGGCCCCGAGCGCGAAGAACGCAGCCTGCGCGAGATTGATCTGCCCGCAGAGCCCCAGAACGATCGAGAGGCCGAAGACGGCGATCGCGTAGGTCGCGGCCTGCATCAGGATGTTGGCGACGTAGTCGTCGGTCTTCACCGTCGCGGCGAGCGCGACGAAAACGACGGCGACCAGCGCATAGGCGAGGAGGCCGGGGAGCGCGCGCGCGTTCATGCCTTCTCCGCGACGCGCTCGCCGAAGATGCCTTGCGGGCGCAGCGCGAGGAAGAGGATCAGCACGAGGAAGGCGAAGGCGTCCTTGAACGGCACTGAAATATAGGCCGCGCCGAAGGTTTCGATGATCCCGATCGCGAAGCCGCCGAGGATCGCGCCTGCGACGTCGCCGAAGCCGCCGATGATCGTCGCCGCGAAGGCTTTCAGCGCGATCGTCGAGCCCATCTGGATCGAGACGAACAGCACCGGCGCCACCAGAATGCCGGCGATTCCGCCGAGCACCGCACTGTAGACGAAGGTGATCATGATCATCGCGGCGACGGGAATGCCGAGCAGCGCAGCCATTTCCTTGTCCTGGCTGGTCGCCTGCAATTTCTTGCCGAGCAGGGTGCGCTCGAACAGCCAATATTGGAACGCGACGAGACCGAGCGTGACGGCGATGATGAGCAGATACTGGCTGTCGAGATAGACCGGCCCGAGCTGGATGCCCGGTGTGTCGAACCAGCCGGGCAGCACCTGCGGCTGTGGGCCGTAGAGTGCGAGCACGGTGTTCATGAGGAAGATCGAGGCGCCGATCGTCGAGATCAGCACGGGCAGGTAGCTGCGGTTGCGCAGGGGGTAATAGACCAGGAGATTGAAGATCGCGCCCAGCAGCGCCATCCCCGCGATGGCGATCGCGAACGCGAGCCAATAGGGCCAGCCGAGATCGACTGCGAACACGACCATCAGATAGGCCGCCACCATCGAGAACTCGCCCTGCGCGAAATTGACGACGTTGGTGGCGCGAAAGATCAGCACGAAGCCGAGCGCGACGAGCGCGTAGACCGCGCCGATGCCGACGCCGGTGAAAAGCAGTTGCAGGAAGAAATCCATGCGGGGCTTTCAGAGGGCGGCGGGGCCGTCATCGGGCCCCGCCGCTCAATCCGTGAACTCGATGTGCTTGTCGAATACGATGGTTCCCTTCTCGTTGCGCACAATGTTGTAGCCGTGCAGCCCGTCGCCGTTTGCATCGAAGTTGTATTCGCCCTCGGCGCCCTTGTAGCCCTTGGTCGAGAGGATGGCTTCGCGGATCTTGCCGGGGTCGGTCGAGCCGGCCTTGTTGATCGCAGCGCACAGCACCCCGATCGCGTCGTAGGTCCAGGAGCTGTAATTGTCCGGCGGTGTCTTCGAGACCTCGCCGTAGAGCCGCGCGAACTCCTTCGCTTCGGGGCTCGAATCGATTGCGAAGTCGGCGACGCCATAGGTGCCCCAGAGCGCGGCGCCGGCGAGCTTCACGGGGTTCGTGGCGACGACCGAGGGCGATCCGACCCAGGGGAGTGTAACGCCGAGCTGCCGCAGTTGGCGCGCGAAGATAGCGATGTCGTTGTCGAAGGTGAAATAGGAGCCGATGATGTCGGCGCCCGACGACTTGATGGCGAGCACGACCGGGGTGAAATCCTGGCTCTGGTTGGGATAGCCCTGGTCGAGCGCGACCTTCGCCCCGATCTTTTCGAGCGAGGCCGACAGCGCATTGAAGCCGCCGACGCCGAACGCGTCGGTGGAATTGACTATCGCCCAGTTCTTCTTGCCCAGCGTTTCCACGCCGTAGGACGCGATGACGCGGCCAGAGTAGGTATCGTTCGGCCGGAAGCGGATCAGCCAGGGATTGCCCATCTTGGTCAGTTTGGGATCGGTGCCGCCGAAGCAGACCGGTTTTCCCGTCCTCAGAATATCCGGCGCCATGGCGTGATTCTGCGTCGAGCGGATCGAGCCGATGAAGGCAACGATGTCGGGTTGCGCGGCAAGCTTGGAGAAAGCGAGCACCGCGCCCGGATTGGTCGTCTGATCGTCCTCGGTGATCAGTTGGACCTGTTTGCCGAGCGCTCCGCCCGCCTTATTTACTCGATCGAGCGCGATCTTCGCGCCGGTCAGCGAGTATTTGCCGTTATCGGCGGCCGGCCCTGTGACGGACAGCACAATACCGATCTTGATCGTGGAATCGTCCGCCCAGGCGTGGCGCAGGATCGCCGGCGCCGCGAGGATCGCGCCGAGCCCGGAGTTCACGGACCGTCTGGTGAGCTTCATGCCTTCCTCCCGATCTCTCGCCGCCGAGGTTTTCCCGGCCGGGGCGTTTGCGAGCGGGAAGGTGACGTGCGCGGACCCGCTTGGCAAGCCCAAAGCTTCGGCGGCCTTTGGTCGTCTACACGAAAGCGGGATCCAGATGGGGGGCCTCGACGGGGCGGCGCAAGCTGGAACTCGGCGGAGCGGCGCGACGCGGCTGATCCTGATAGAAGCGTGGCGCTCTGGATCCTCGCGTTCGCGAGGATGACGCAAGCGCTCGTATTTGGCTAGTGTCGGGGTCTGCCCGTGTCGGGGTCTGTCTGTCTGGGTTCGCGGATGGGTGACCCGGCCACACATCGTGCTGGCCTGCGCTCGGCCCTTCGCATATGCTGCGCCTCGAACTCGAAGCCACGGGAGGCCTCATTGCGTAGTTATGCTCTCGACGAAGCGCGGGCCGTCTTTTCGGAGGTCGTCGATCGCGCGTTGGCCGGCGAGCCACAACGCATTACGCGTTTTGGCGAGCAGACGGTCCTCGTCGTCTCCGAAGCCGATTGGCTGGCGCAGCGCCGTAACGCCACGACGCTCGGCGACTTGCTGGCGAATTTCGCTGAGGCGTCCGAGGATGAAGAAGTCCAATCGACGCCTTCTCCACTCGAGCAGACTCGACCGCTCGGGGTCGATTTTTGGGGGGACGAGGAATTGCCGACGAGTCGCTGAGTGTTCCTGCTCGATACGAACATCGTGTCGCTGCTCGACGCGCGGAGGCATGGGCTTCACCCTGGGCTGGTTCCCTGGCTGCGCCGCAACGGCGCATACATATTCTTGAGCGTTA
>DASXYQ010000460.1:0-3235 GCA_036502445.1 Roseiarcus sp.
CGACTTTTCCCGCATCCGCAACGCGAAGCTCGGCCGCTTCACCGTAGATAGGATGATGATGATTCTTGCCAAGCTCGATCAGGATGTCGAAGTGATTGTCACCACTCGTCCGCATAAACCCGACGAACTGCATCCGGCATAACATCCGTTAGAGGAAGGAAACCGTCCATGCGTGCGATAGTCGCTCACGCCGCGAGGGATTTGCGGGTCGAGGAATGGCCGACGCCCGAGATCGGCGAAACGCAGGCGCTCGTGCGGGTCGCCGCCGGCGGCATCTGCGGTTCGGACCTGCATTATTACAATCACGGCGGCTTCGGAATCGTGCGGTTGCGCGAGCCGATGGTGCTCGGCCACGAGATCGCCGGCATCGTCGAGGCCGTCGGGGGCCAGGCGAGCCGCATCAGGGTCGGCGATCGGGTCGCCGTAAACCCGAGCCTCCCTTGCAACGCCTGCAAGTTCTGCCTCGAGGGGCGGCAGAACCACTGTCTCGACATGCGCTTCTATGGCAGCGCGATGCGTTTCCCGCATGTGCAAGGCGCTTTTCGCGAGCTGCTCGTCTGCGAGGAAAGCCAAGCCCATGTCGTCGCCGACGGCGTCTCGCTGGGCGAGGCGGCAATGGCCGAACCGCTCGCGGTCTGCCTGCATGCCGCCCGGCGGGCCGGGCCGCTGCTCGGCAAGAGAGTGCTGGTCACGGGATCGGGGCCGATCGGCGCGCTTTCGGTGATAGCGGCGCGACGCGCGGGCGCCGTAGAGATCGTCGTCACCGACGTCGCCGACGGCGCGCTCGAGTTCTCCCGCAAGGTCGGCGCTGACGCGACGTTCAACGTCGCCGCTCAGCCCGACGCGCTCACCCCCTTCAGCGCCGACAAAGGCGCGTTCGACGTGATGTTCGAGGCGTCCGGCGCCGAAGCCGCGTTGCGCGGCGGCCTCGACGTGGTGCGGCCGGGCGGCGTGATCGTGCAACTGGGCCTCGGCGATGAGAAGAAGCTGCCCGTGAACGCGATCGTCGCCAAAGAAATCGAGCTGCGCGGCACTTTCCGCTTCCACGAAGAATTCGGCCTGGCCGTCACGCTGATCGGCAAGCGCCTGATCGACGTCAAACCGCTGATCTCCGCGACGCTGCCGTTCGCGGACCCGACGCAGGCATTTGATCTCGCGATGGACAGGAACCGGTCGATGAAGGTGCAGCTGTCGTTCTAGCGGGATAGCATCGCCATCTCCGTCTGCGAGCGCGATGACGGTAGGCGCGGCATTGTGTGCGGTTGCGCGTAGCGAGGCGGTTGCGAGCGGCGCGAAGATCGCAATATTAGTTGATCATTTTTTACCCATGGACGATGGATAGAACACGTCGGGGGCGCGCGGATCGGTTTCGCGTCAAATTCCCTGCTCCGGTCGAAAGGGCAAATTAATTCCCTGCTCGCGCGAAATAATTCCCTGCTCCCTGCGTAGGGAATTTGCGCGCAAATCACTGAAATAGCGTCTGTTTTCGAGACGAATTTTTGCAAAAAGCGATTGAATCGCCGAAATTCCCTGCATTTTTCCCTGCCAGCAGGGAATTCTCGCCATTCATGACAAGTGAAATAAATCCGCGGCAAACTGCGATGAAGCCCGGGTGTCGGGAAATGGGGCATGGTCGAAAAACACCCATCCCCTCGCGGCGGCGTCGTCGTGCGGGCGCCGCTCCGAAAAGTGCATTTAATGCGTGTCCGCGGTGCTGGCGCTGGAAAGCGAGCCGATCGACGGGCGGTTGTGAAGGGATCGATCAAAGGTCTGTGGGTCGAAGCGCGCAAATCCGCATGCGGCCGCAGTTGCCCGACCTCGCCTTTATGGACGCGCCCTGGTGAACCATCAGCAATGCAGTATGGGCCAGGCTCCAATGCGTCTCGCGCGGATCCGATAGCGCTCGGCAGCTCCGCCATCCTGGAAACATGAGCGCTTTCAACGAAAACCGAAACGGACGCGGCCGCCCCGCTCCCTCGGGATACTCGCCCGGTATCTTCACATACGCGTGAGTCGCCGGAAAAATAAGCCCCCAGTAAGTCTTTGGCGCCTAAAAGGAGGTAACGCCGAACCAGCTCTGACGTGGTTCCGACCGCATCCGAAGCTCACAAACCGAGTACAGCGCCTTCGTGACTTTTTCGACCTCCGCCGCCCCGCCGATCCGATCCCTTGCGATTGTCTCGTCCAGACCCGCCCCGATGGCGCGGCTGCTGTCGCTGCTGCTGCCGACGGCGATGAGTTTATACGCAAGCTTCCAGGGCCTTCAACAGATCCTCGTGCCCGCGCAGGTGGAGGCGATCGACCCGCAGGGGAAGATCGGCAATATGGCGCTGGTCACGACGATCTGCGCTGTGACCGGCGTGCTAGGCCTGACATTGGGCGGCGCCGGATCCGACGCGACGCGGGGCCGATGGGGCCGGCGCGCGCCCTGGCTGGTCGGCATGGCGATCCTTTCGGCATTTCTGTTGATCGGGCTGGGCTTGCAGAGCCGTTTCCTGGGCGTGGCCGTATGTTGTGGCGCCCTTTGGTTCTCGCTGAATTGCTTCCAGGGCGCGATGCTGGCGGTGACGCCCGATCGCGTCCCCGACAACCGGCGCAGCCTGGCCTCCTCGTTTTTCGCGGTCACGGGGCCGCTCGGGGCCGTGGTCGGCGTCGGCATCGCGGCGACGGCGCCCTCCCGAGCGGGGTATTCGGCGCTGGCCGTGCTGCTCGTCGCGACGACCGCGACGTTCGTGCTGTTCGCCCGCGAGGAGCCGTGGCCGCGCGCGCGACGAACTCCGGAGGCAAAGCTGTCCGCACGTCGCTTTCGGATTTCATGGGGGCTGCTGCGAAGTTTCTCTTCGCGCGACTTCTCGCTCGCCTATGGCTTCCGTCTGCTGATGTTCATAGCGCAGTTTTCGATCGCCAATTTCCTCTTTTACATCCTGCAAGATCGGATCGGCGTCGCCAATCTCCCTGCGGGGAACGCGCACGTCGCCGCGGGCGAGTTCAATTCGTTGCGGACGGTCGCGACGGTGGCCGCGATCGTCCTCGGTTCTGCGCTCGCCAATCGAACCGACCGGCGGAAGGTGTTCGCGCAGGCCTATGCGGTGTTGATGGCGGCGGCGATGGTCGTTCCCATCCTGAGCCCGACCTGGTTCGGCATGGTTGTTTTCGGCGTCCTCGGCGGCGCCGCGATGGGGCTCTATTCCACGATCGACCTGACGCTGATGTCGCGCGTGCTGCCGAATCGTGA
>DASXYQ010000461.1:0-10053 GCA_036502445.1 Roseiarcus sp.
CCGCCGACGCGGTCGGCTTCCTCGAGTTCTTCAGCCAGGAGAAATACGCCAAGGAGGCAGCGGCGGCGGGGGCCGACATTCCGGTCGTCAAGGGCGCCAATGCCGTGATCACCAATCCGCTGTTCAAACGCCTGGCTGACGATCTCGCCGCGACAACCTGGCATCAGAACTATTTCGACCAGGACCTCGGTCCATCGGTCGGACGCGTCATCAACGATGTGTCGGTGTCGGTCGCGGCCGGCGAAATGACGCCGGAGGCCGCGGCCGCTGCGATCCAGGACGCCGCCGACCAGCAGTGACGGCTGCCTGAAACGCTACCTTCGCTCGGCTCCGCCGCCAGCCGGGGCCGAATGTCCGACAGCCATGCGGGACCCGCGACTTGTCGACGGCGCAAACAACCTATGTCGAGCCAGCCCGGCGCATGTCCGCCAACGGCTGGGCGACCCTGGTCATCTTCCTGCCGCCGGCGCTCCTTCTCTTCACCGTGTTCGTCGCCCTGCCAATGGCGGAAGCGGCCTGGTACGGCTTCTACAACTGGAACGGCTACGGCCGGCCGGAAAGGTTCATTGGGCTCAAGAACTACGGCTACCTGATCGGCAACGCGACGTTCAACCGCGCGCTGATCAACAATGCCCTCATCATCGTCGTCTCGCTTCTCGTCCAACTGCCGCTGGCGCTGGGTGTGGCGTTGATGGTGGCAGGCCGGATTGCCGGGGCGGCCTGGTTCCGGACGATCTTCTTCCTGCCGTATGTCCTCGCCGACGTAGCCGCGGGACTGATCTGGCATTTCATGTTCGACGGCGGCTATGGATTGCCCAGCCTCATCACCAGTGCGCTCGGCCTCCAGCCGTATTATCTGCTCGCGGACAAGAACTGGGCGTTCAGCGCGGTGCTGATCGTCATCCTGTGGAAATACTTCGGCTTCCACATGATGCTCTACGTCGCGGGCCTGCAGGGAATCGACAAGTCGCTGCTCGAGGCGGCCGAAATGGACGGCGCGAGCTCGTTCCAGCGGTTCTGGCATATCACCCTGCCGCTGCTCGGGCCAATGATCCGCCTGTCGGTCTTCTTCTCCGTCGTCGGCGCCCTGCAGCTGTTCGACATCATCGTGCCGCTGACCGGCGGCGGTCCGTTCGAAACCACCAACACGATGGTCTCCTACCTCTATTATTTCGGCATCACGCGGATGCGGGTCGGCTTCGGTTCGGCTGCCGGCGTGGTGCTGTTCATCATCTGCGTCACTTTCGCCTTCGGCTACAGACGGCTATTCATGCGCGATGACTGAGACCTTGGATGGCTGAGACCTCCTACGCGATCCCCGAGTCCGCGGCGGCGGCTCATGAGCCGTCGGGCCGTCAGCCGCGCGGCTTCGGCAGCATCGCGATCTTCGCGGCGCTCGTCGTCCTTGCCGGCGTCGTACTCGTTCCCATCCTGGCGACGGCGCTGAACGGCTTCAAGGAATTGGGCGATGTGGAGTCGAGTCCGTTCAGCCTGCCGCACGTCTGGGTTTGGCGAAACTATTGGGAGATCCTCACGGGCTATCGCTATTGGCAGGTGCTCGGCAATTCGCTGCTGATCGCGCTCCTGACCGTCGCCCTGACGCTTGCGCTCTGCTCGATGGCGGCCTTTACCTTCGCGCATTTGCGCTTTTTCGGGGACAAGTTCCTGCTGAACTATCTGCAGCTCGGGCTCCTGTTTCCCGTGGCGACGGCGATCCTGCCGCTGTTCATCAAGATCCGCGATCTCGGCCTTCTCGATTCCTATTGGGGCATCGTGCTGCCGCAGGTCGCCTTCTCGCTCGCGATGGGCGTTCTCCTGCTGCGCAACGCGTTCAAACAACTGCCCGGCGAACTGCTGGATGCGGCGATGATGGATGGCTGCGGCTACTTCAGCTATTTCTTCTATGTCACGCTGCCGCTCTCGGGGCCGATCCTGTCCACCGTCGCCGTGATCTCGTTCGTCGGCAGCTGGAACGGCTATCTGCTCCCACTCGTCGTCCTCAACAGCGAATCGCGCTATCCGTGGACGCTCGGACTGATGGCCTATCAGGGCCAATACTCCACCGCCTGGCAATTGGTGCTGGCCTTCATCACCCTGACCATCCTGCCGGCGATCCTGATGTTTTTGTTCGCGCAGCGCTACATCGTCGCCGGGCTGACCGCGGGCGCGGTCAAGGGGTGAGCGCAAGCGGTCATGGCGCTTCCTTGCCCGTGGCGAGAGGCGGCGCCGATGGATTCCGCAGGCGCTCCTCATGCTCCCGCACCACGGCGCCGGCGGCAAAATCGTTGGCGCGCAGGGCTGAGAGAACCGCGACCAGGCAATCATCGCGTCGGACCTCGAGATCGCGAATCGAGACGCCGGCCGCCTGATCGTCGGATTGCCCGGATACCAGGTCGATCAATTCGTCGGTCAGTTCGGGTGCCTGCAGCTTGGTCCACGGCAGTTTCAAAGCCGGTCCGAATTGCGCCAGAAAATGCCGCATTCCGGCTTCGCCGCCCGCCATTCGGTAGATGAGAAACGTCCCCATGAACGACCAGCGCAGCCCGGCGCCGAATCGGATCGCGTCGTCGATCTCCTCCGTCGTCGCGACGCCATCCTTGACCAGCCAGAGCGCCTCTCGCCAAAGCGCTTCGAGCAATCGGTCGGCGATGAAGCCGTCGATCTCCTTGCGTACGCGTAGCGGCCGCATGCCGATGCCGGCATAGAACTCGATCGCCGCCTGCTTTGTCGCCTCGCTCGTCTTTTCCCCTCCGCAGACTTCGACCAACGGCAGAAGGTACACGGGATTGAAGGGATGGCCGACGACGAAACGATCCGGATTCGCCATCGAAGACTGCAGCCGCGTCGGCAGCAGTCCGGAAGTCGACGACGCGATCACAACCTCCGGCCGGCTCGCTCGATCGATGGCAGCGAGCACGGATTGCTTCAAGTCTTCGCGTTCGGGCAAACTTTCCTGGACGAAGTCGGCGCCCGCCACGGCCTGTTCGATCGAGGTCTCGAACGTGAGGCGACCCTCCGGCGGCGCCAGGCCCGGAAACAGCTTGGCCTGCGCGCGACGTGCGTTTCCGATCACCGTTTCCAGCTTGCGAGCGATATCCGGGTCTGGATCGAAAATCGCGACGTCATGGCCGTTCAGGAGAAAGCGGGCCGCCCAGCCGGCGCCGATGACACCGCCTCCAACGAGGCCGACACGGCTCGAGTTCTTCATGATGGCATCCTCAACGCCGGCCGCGCAATTTCAGTCTGGCGCGAACCTCTGCCGGGCCGAGCACGCGGGCGCCCATCGCGGTCACGATCGTCGCGGCGCGTTCGACCAACTGGCCATTGCTGGCGAGCACGCCGCGATCGAGTAAGAGATTGTCCTCCAAGCCGACGCGGACGTTGCCGCCTGCGATGGCCGCCATCGCGGAATAGGGAAGCTGATTGCGGCCGATCGAAAACGCGCTGAAGATAGCCGCCGCTGGAAGCTGGTGGACGAGCGCCATCAGCGTGAGCGGATCGTCGGGCGCGCCATACGCGATTCCCATGCACAACTGGATCATGCAGGGCTCATCGAGCAGCCCCTCCTCGAGCAGTTGTTTGACAAACACGAGGTGGCCCGTATCGAAGACCTCGAGCTCCGGTTTGACCCCCAAATCCTGGACCGTCTTCGCCATCGCCCGCAGCGTCGAAGGCGTGTTGGTCATGACGTAATCGCCGAGAGCGAAATTCATGGTTCCGCAGTCGAGCGTACAGATCTCGGGCAGAAGCCCGGTCACATGGGCCAGGCGCTCGCTGGGACCGACCATATCCGTGCCGTCGGGATTCAGCGGCAACGGATGTTCGCCCGCCCCGAACACCACGTCGCCGCCCATGCCGGCCGTGAGGTTGATCACGACGTCGATGTCAGCCGATCGAATGCGATCGACGACCTCGCGATAGAGATGGATATCCCGCGCAGCCTTGCCCGTATCGGGATCGCGAACGTGGATATGAGCGATCGCGGCGCCCGCGCGCGCTGCCTCGATCGACGCCTCCGCGATCTGCTTTGGAGTTATGGGAACGCCGGGATGCCGCCCGATCGTGTCGCCGGCTCCGGTTACCGCACAAGTAATAAAGACTTCGTGGTTCATGTCGGGATTTCCGTCGGACGATCAAACTGCAAAGGCGAACCGCGGCGGGGAATGTGATTCTGTCAAGCCAGCGCCGCCCGCCCGCCCCGCCCTTCACCCCCCGATATTGAAACTCGCCAACGCCGCCATGTTGACTATGTCGGAATCCTTGGCGCCGAGCTGGACGATCTGAACCGGTTTCTCCAGCCCCACGATCAGCGGGCCGATCACCGTGGCGCCGCCAAGTTCCTGCAACATGCGGGTCGAAATCGAGGCTGAATGGAACGCGGGCATGACGAGCACGTTGGCGGTGTCGGTGAGCCGGCAGAACGGATAGGCCGCCATCAGCTCCTTGTTGAGCGCGACATCGGCGCCCATTTCGCCATCGTATTCGAAATCGACCCGCCGTGCATCGAGGATCCGCACCGCCTCCTGCACCCGCAGCGTCCGCTCGCCCGGCGGATGGCCGAAATTGGAGAAGGCGAGCATGGCGACGCGCGGCTCGTAGCCGAGCCGGCGCGCCACACCCGCCGCCTCGACGGCGATCCGCGCCAAATCCTCGGCGTCGGGCATCTCTGTGATCGCGGTATCGGCGACGACGACGGGGCGGCCGCGCGCCAGCACGAGCGAAACGCCAATCACGCGATGGCCGGGCTTGTCGTCAACCACGCGCCGAACCTCCTCGAGCGCGACCGAGAAGCTGCGAGTCACGCCGGTCACCATCGCGTCCGCGTCACCTTGCGCGACCATCGCCGCCGCGAAATAGTTGCGGTCCTGATTGATCATCCGCTGACAGTCGCGAACCAGGAAGCCGCGCCGCTGCAGCCGCTCGTAGAGGAATTGCGCATAGACCGTGTTGCGATGCGAGAGGCGCGCGTTGTGGATTTCGATCCCTTTCTCCGTCAGATCGAAGCCGGAGCGCTCGGCGACCGCGCGGACGCGATCTTCGCGACCGACCAGAACCGCCGCGCCGAGGCCCTGGGTGACGAAAGAATAGGCGGCGCGAATGACCTGCTCTTCCTCGCCCTCGGCGAAGACGACGCGCTTGGGCATCCGACGTACGCGCTCGACGATGCGCTGCATCGCGCCGGCGATCGGGTCGCGACGCGCCGAAAGCGCCGACTTGTAGGCCGCCATATCGACGATGGGACGCTGGGCGACGCCCGAATCCATCGCAGCCTTGGCAACCGCCATCGGCACCACATGGATGAGACGCGGGTCGAACGGGGCGGGAATAATGTAGTCGCGGCCGAACCGCGGCCGCGCGCCGCGATAGGCGACGGCCACTTCGTCGGGCACGTCCTCGCGCGCGAGCTCGGCGAGCGCGTGCGCCGCCGCGATCTTCATCTCCATGTTGATCGTCTTCGCGCGCACGTCGAGCGCCCCGCGAAAGATATAGGGAAATCCGAGGACGTTGTTGACCTGGTTGGGATAATCCGATCGACCGGTGGCGATTATCACGTCTTCGCGCGCCTCCCGCGCCTCTTCGGGCGTGATCTCCGGATCAGGGTTGGCCATCGCGAAGATGATCGGGTCGGACGCCATCGACTTGACCATTTCGGCCGTCAGCGCGCCTTTCGCGGAAAGGCCGAAAAAAATATCGGCGCCGGCCACCGCATCCGCGAGCGTGCGCAGCGGCGTCTCCACCGCATGCGCCGATTTCCACTGATTCATGCCGTCCGGGCGGCCGCGATAGACGACGCCCCTGGTGTCGCAGAGCAGGACATTGGCGGGCTCGAAGCCCATCGACTTGATCAGATCGAGACAGGCGATGCCCGCGGCCCCGGCGCCGTTGCAGACCAGACGCGTCTCCTTGATGTCGCGACCGGTCAGTTGCATCGCGTTGATCATGCCCGCGGCCGCGATGATCGCGGTGCCGTGCTGATCGTCGTGGAACACGGGAATGTCCATCAATTCGCGTAAGCGCTCCTCGATGATGAAACACTCCGGCGCCTTGATGTCCTCCAGATTTATGCCGCCGAACGATGGGCCGAGAAATTTGACCGCGCTGATGAATTCCTCGGGATCTTCGGTCCCGATTTCCAGATCGATCGAATCGACGTCTGCGAAGCGTTTGAAGAGGACCGCCTTGCCTTCCATCACGGGTTTGGCGGCGAGCGCGCCCAGATTGCCCAGGCCGAGGATGGCGGTTCCGTTTGTGATGACGGCGACCATGTTGCCGCGAGCGGTGTAGTCGTAGGCGGTCGAGGGATCGGCTGCGATCGCCTTGACCGGAACGGCGACGCCGGGCGAGTAGGCGAGCGACAGATCGCGCTGCGTCGCCATGGGTTTGGTGGCGACGATCTCCAGCTTGCCGGGCCGCCCGCGCGAATGGAACAGCAGCGCCTCTTGATCGGTGATCGAGTTCCGATGGGGCGGGCCGTCGAGGGGCTTGGCCATGGAGTGGGGTCCTGAAGGTTTTTACAGGAAGTGAACGCGCGAATTTAGCCGCGCGCCTCAAGAGAGGAGCGACGCTCGCTTGTCGGAAAAAACGGACGTTGCCGTGCAATGCGGCCAACCGCGCATGGACGTTTCCTCGAGCTTGGGATCGGACGGAGCTTCGATCGCTTCGTCCAGCCCTCGCGCGGTTCTAACGCATGGCGCGCGTTTGGCAACTCGAAGAAGGCGCGTGCGGGCGGCGCGGACGATCGGACGCCGGAAAAATGGCGATCGACCGAGGGCGGCGGCACGCGAGGTAAGCCGCGTTCGGCAAGCGCCGCGCGCCGGGAACGGAGCCCTGAGCCTCGCCGAGCGCTATTTTGTCGCCGCGCTGACTTCGCTGAAGACGGTGCTCATCTGACTGCCTAGATTCGTCAAAATCGATATCGTCGCGACTGCAATGAGCGCGGCGATGAGACCATATTCGATCGCGGTCGCGGCTCGCTCGTCGCGAATGAAATTCGTGCATTCGGCTCGCATGTTCATATCTTTTTTCCTGCGCGCTGCCAACCTTGCGGCCGGCCCTCCACTTCACTTTGCACTCTGGACCGAGAATTCGAATCCATCCTTAACGGCGGCCCGGAAAAGCAGCCTGGTTCGCCGAATGCCAGTCGCCACGGTGAACGAAACGCTAGCTTCGTTGCGCTTTCGGGGTTCGAAGCGTGCTATTGCAAGTATATCCCCCATCGATTCAATCATCCGTTGAAATGCGAGCGAGCTGGCGTACGCCGACGCATTCGCGTAGCTCGGGCTCAGCTCGTTCCCCTCTGGCTTGCAATTACATAAAGATATCTTTATGTGGTTATGTGACATGGAAAGCTGGCGAGAATGACATGATCTT
Organism: Roseiarcus sp.; assembly: GCA_036502445.1. Taxonomy (GTDB): domain Bacteria; phylum Pseudomonadota; class Alphaproteobacteria; order Rhizobiales; family Beijerinckiaceae; genus Roseiarcus. The sequence continues at coordinate 7,372 of DASXYQ010000461.1, forward strand.
GGACGCCGAAGTCGGACCGGCAGAGGATTTCGTTCGCGAAGGCGACGCTTCGGCGCGACTTCGGGCGGCGGCGCGCGAGCGTATTCTCATCCTCGACGGCGCGATGGGAACCCAGGTTCAAAATCTCTCGCTCGACGAGAGTGACTTCCGCGGCGAGCGTTTCATCGCCTGTGACTGCCATCTCCAGGGCAACAACGATCTGCTGACCCTGACGCAGCCTCGGGCCATCGAGGATATTCTGTTCGCTTATGCGATGGCGGGCGCGGACATCCTGGAGACCAATACGTTTTCCTCCACACGCATCGCCCAGGCCGATTACGGCATGCAGGAGGTGGTCTACGAGCTCAACCGCGACGGCGCGCGCCTCGCGCGGCGCGCGGCGCGGAAGGCGGAACGTCTCGACGGCAAGCCGCGCTTCGTCGCGGGCGCGCTCGGCCCGACCAATCGCACCGCCTCGCTTTCGCCCGACGTGAACAATCCCGGCTTCCGCGCGGTCACTTTCGACGAATTGCGCGACGCGTATGCCGAGCAGGTCAAAGGCCTCGTCGACGGCGGCGCCGACATCATCCTGATCGAGACGATATTCGATACCCTCAACGCCAAGGCGGCGATCTTCGCCTGCGAACAGGCATTCAACTCGCTGGGCCGTCGGCTTCCCGTGATGATTTCGGGCACGATCACCGACCGTTCCGGCCGCACCCTTTCCGGGCAGACGCCAACCGCGTTCTGGCATTCGGTGCGCCACGCGCGGCCGTTCTCTATCGGCCTCAATTGCGCGCTGGGCGCGGCGACCATGCGCGAACACCTCGAGGAAATCGCTGGCGTCGCGGAGACGTTCGTCTCGGCATATCCCAACGCCGGCCTGCCCAACGAATTCGGCCGCTACGATGAAACGCCGGACGAGATGGCCGGCTTGATCGCGGGTTTCGCGCGCGACGGCCTGGTCAACATCGTCGGCGGCTGCTGCGGCTCGACGCCCGAACACATCAAGGCGATCGCCGAGGCCGTTCGCGGCATCGCGCCCCGCACGGTTCCCGAATTCACGCCGCTGATGCGCCTCTCGGGCCTGGAGCCGTTCACGCTGACCAAGGACATTCCCTTCGTCAACATCGGCGAGCGAACGAACGTCACGGGTTCGGCGAAATTCCGCAAGCTGATCACGTCGGGGGACTATGCCGGCGCGCTCGTGGTGGCGCGCGACCAGGTCGCCAATGGCGCGCTGATCCTCGACGTCAACATGGACGAGGGGCTGATCGATTCGGCGCGCGCAATGGTCGAGTTCCTCAATCTGGTCGCCGCCGAGCCCGACATCGCGCGCGTGCCCGTGATGATCGATTCCTCGAAATTTTCGGTGATCGAGGCCGGGCTCAAATGCGTACAGGGCAAGGGGCTCGTCAATTCGATCTCGATGAAGGAGGGCGAGGCGGAGTTCCTGCGCCAGGCGCGGCTGGTGCGCTCCTACGGCGCCGCCGTCGTCGTGATGGCTTTCGACGAACAGGGCCAAGCCGACACGTTCGAGCGCAAGGTCGCGATCTGCGCGCGCGCCTACAAGCTTCTCACCGAGCAGGCGGGCTTTCCGCCCGAAGACATCGTCTTCGACCCCAATATCTTCGCGGTGGCGACCGGGATCGAGGAACACAACGGCTACGGCGTCGCCTTCATCGAGGCGACCCGCGAGATTCGCCGGGGCCTGCCGCACGCCCACATCTCCGGCGGCGTCTCCAATCTGTCGTTCTCGTTTCGCGGCAACGAGCCGGTGCGCGAGGCGATGCACGCGGTGTTCCTCTATCACGCGATCCAGGCCGGCATGGACATGGGCATCGTCAACGCAGGCCAACTCGCGGTCTACGAGACGATCGAGCCCGAGCTGCGCGAGGCCTGCGAGGATGTCGTGCTCAACCGCCGCGCCGACGCCACCGAGCGGATGCTCACGATAGCCGAGCGCTATCGCGGCGGCGCCGCGCGCGAGGGCAAGGCGCAGGACATGAGCTGGCGCGAACAGCCGGTGGACAAGCGCATCGCGCATGCGCTGGTCAACGGGATCACTGAATTCATCGAGGTCGACACCGAGGAGGCGCGACTGGCGGCCGAACGGCCGTTGCACGTCATCGAGGGACCGCTGATGGCGGGGATGAACATCGTCGGCGACCTGTTCGGCGCCGGCAAGATGTTCCTGCCGCAGGTGGTCAAATCCGCGCGGGTGATGAAGCAGGCCGTGGCGCTCCTGCTGCCCTACATGGAGGCGGAAAAGCGCGCCAACGGCGGCGAGGGCCGACAGAGCGCGGGCAAGATCCTGATGGCGACCGTCAAGGGCGACGTGCACGACATCGGCAAGAACATCGTCGGCGTCGTGCTCGCCTGCAACAATTACGAGATCATCGACCTCGGCGTGATGGTGCCGGTGCAAAAAATCCTCGACACGGCGCGCGCCGAAAAGGTCGACGTCATCGGGCTCTCGGGCCTCATCACGCCATCGCTCGACGAGATGGCGCACGTGGCCGCCGAGATGGAGCGCGAGGGGTTCGACATCCCGCTGCTGATCGGCGGCGCCACCACCTCGCGGGTGCATACCGCGGTGAAGATCGATCCCAATTACCGCCGTGGCCAGACCGTCTATGTCACCGACGCAAGCCGCGCCGTGGGCGTGGCGTCGAGCCTGCTCTCCAAGGAAGGCGGCGCCGG
>DASXYQ010000462.1:0-4314 GCA_036502445.1 Roseiarcus sp.
GCGACCAGCATGTCGAACGACCAGGCCGAAGGTTCGCTCTTGAACAACCAGTGCGCCATTTCTCGCCTCGAGCCAGGAGAGCGCCGACGGCCCCATGGGTCGCGACATCGAGCATCCCTCCAGTATCGTCGAAAGCTAAGCGATTGCCGCGCTGGGGTAAAGCGCCGCCTCCGCCTCATGCGCGTCCTCGGACTTGATCCGGGGATCGGCTCGTGCATATCAGGCCGACGTCTGCGGGATAGTCAAGGAAGGTCGGCGCCCGTCATCCCGGCGCGGTCCCCGGATCAAGTCCGAGGCGGGCACGCCGAGCGGCGGCGGAGCCGCCGGACCTCGGGTGCTTCCGGGCGTCGCCTAAGCCGCGGCTTCCGTCTGAGCCGCTTTAGCTCGCCGCGCGGCGCGAATTTTTGCAGGGAGCCTTGACGCGCGCGCCTCTTCTTAGATTATACAGATATGAGCGAGTTCGAATTTCCGTTTCCGGTGCTGCTCTGCGATATTGGCGGCACCAACGTCCGTTTCTCGCTGCGCGCCGTCCCCGACGCGCCGCTCAGCGAGGTCGTCCACCGGCAGACCCGGGATTTTCCCGGCCTCGCCGAGGCGATCGAGGCGGCGGTTCCGGAGCTCGGCGCGCGGCCGCGCTCGGTCATCGCCTGCGGCGCCGGGCCGGTGCAAGGCCGCACCCTCAAGCTCACCAACGCGCCGTGGCTGATGGACGGGCCCGACATCGCGCGCCGGCTCGGCCTCGCGCAGGGGTTGCTGCTCAACGACTTCGAGGCTCAGGCGCTCTCGCTGCCGACGATTCCCGAAAAATGGGCGCGCCGCATCGGGCCGCTGGCGTTCGGCGCGCCAGGGCCGCAAGTCATTTTGGGGCCCGGCACGGGTCTCGGCGTCGGCGCCTTGATCGAGGCGGACGGCCGCCACACACCGCTCGCGTCCGAGGCGTGCCACATCGGCTTCGGCCCCGCAACCGACGAGGAGTGGGCGCTCTGGCCGCACCTCGAGCGCGCGCACGGACGCGTGACCGCGGAAAGCGTCATCTCGGGACCCGGCCTCCCGCGCGTCCACCGCGCCCGGATGGCCGCGGTCGGCGCCACGCCCCCCAATCTGGACAGTCCCGCGATGGTAGCAGCCGCGCAGGCGGATCGGCAGGGAGAGGAGGCGCGCAGCCTGGAATTGTTCTGGCGCATCGTCGGCCGCTTCGCCGGCGACATGGCGATCACCTTCGTCGCGTTCGGCGGGGTCACTTTGTCCGGTGGCGTGCTGCCGCGCTTGCTCGATTTCCTCGATGAGGCCGAGTTCCGCCGCGGGTTCGAAGCCAAGGCGCCGGTTGACGGGGTGGCCCGGCGGATTCCGACGCGGCTCGTCACGCACCCCGATTCCGTGTTGGTCGGCATGGCCGCGATCGCCGCCGCGCCGATGAACTATGCGCTCGACTACGCCGCGCGCGGCTGGAGATGAGGCCCGCGTCGACGACGCCGCGTTTTCGCCGCTTTCTTGCGGCGACTTGATGCATGGCTCGTACGGTGTAGAATCAGCCTTGCTTCGAAGTAGGACCACGACGATGGCGCGACGTTTTCTCTCCCTTGCACGTCAGGCGATTCTGGTCGGCGCGATGGGAGTCGCGGCGCCGGCTTTCGCCGATCAGAGCTGCGGCGACGACTTGCAGAAGCTCGCACAAAAACGCGAGGCCGCGCTGCAGTCGATCAACGGGATGGTCTCGGCCGCGCGTGGCAAGCAGCTCGATCCGACGGTGTTCTGCACGCGTTCCGCCCCGCTCAATCAGGCTGAAACCGCGATGCTCGCCTATATGGAGAAGAACAAGGACTGGTGCCAGATTCCCGACGGGCCGATCGAGCAACTGAAGGCCGCGCACGCCAAGAGCGTCGCCTTCTCGAACAAGGCCTGCAGCGTCGCAGCGCAGATCAAGAAAATGAAGGAACAGGCGGCGCAGGGCGGCGGCGGCGGCGAGACGCAGGCGCAGCCGCTGCCCGCGGGCCCGCTTTGAGCGAAAGAACATCGCCCGCGGCGGCTCTGCCCGACGCGCGGCCCGCGAGCCTGGTATTGCGGCTGACGCCGGCGATCGCACTGCCCTTCGTGCAATTGGCGCGCTGGGATCGACCCGCCGGTTGGCAGTTGCTGTTGGCGCCTTGCTGGCAATCTGCCGCGCTGGCAGGCCTCGCCCTTCACCGCGGGCCCAATCCCTGGCATCTCTTGCTGTTCTTGATCGGCGCGGTCGCGATGCGCGGGGCCGGCTGCACTTACAACGACATTCTCGACCGCGAGCTCGACGCGGGCGTTGAGCGCACGCGGGGCCGCCCGCTGCCGTCCGGCCGCGTTGGCGTCAAAGCCGCCGCCGCCTTCCTCGTCGCGCAATCGCTCGTCGGCCTCGCCGTGCTGCTCTGCTTCAATGGGTTTTCGATCCGGCTGGGTTTCGCATCACTGGTCGTCGTTGCGATCTATCCGCTGATGAAGCGCGTCACTTCGTGGCCGCAGGCCGTGCTCGGCCTCGCCTTCTCCTGGGGCGCGCTGATGGGCTGGTCGGCGGCTTTTGGCGCGCTCGCCTGGCCCGCGATCGCGCTCTACGGTTCGGCGTTCTGCTGGACGGTGGGCTACGACACCATCTACGCGCAGCAGGACTCGCGGGACGACGCCGTCGTCGGCATCAAATCGACCGCGCGGCTGTTCGCCGCACGGGCGCGGGCCGGCGTCGCCGTGTTTTACGCGCTGGCGGCGGCGCTCGCGCAATTGGCGCTGCTCGGCGCCGGGGCGGGGCCGATCGCGGAAGCCGGCTGGGTTGCTTTCAGCCTGCATCTGGCCTGGCAGGTCTCCCGCATCGATGGCGCCAGTCCCGCGACGGCGCTGAAACTGTTCCGCTCGAACCGTGACGCGGGTTTGATCCTTTTTGCCGGGCTGGCGCTGAACGGGTGGGCGGCGCAGGCGCTGGGATGAGCGAGGGCAGGCGATCGTCCGATGGCGACGGCCTCATACGCGATGAGCTTCGCTTCGGAAGGGGCGGCCACCGCGACGTTCATAGGGGCCGCGACGGGGAGGGCCATCATCAACACCTGCGGCGATCCGCGAGCAGCGCGCGACGGCATCGAATTGGCATTGCCTCCGGGCGCCGAGGTCCGGGGTTTTCTGATCAGCCGTCTATGCCGGGGCGCGAGGTCCTTGGGCTTCCTCGGCGGCGAGCCTCGGTGGTGAAACGTCGAGGCGTCGCGAGCCTTCCAACACTCGGCCCGTAATCGGGGCAAAAAGTGTTGCAACTTCAGACGACGCGCACGCGCGACGACGGCACCCTAGTCTAAACTCGCAGTTGGTCCGCCTGCATGGCGAGGGTCTTCGCCACTTGTCCGGGCTCGCGATCGATGTCCGTCAAGTAGCTCTTCGCCGCGATATCGGGCTCCCGCCGGCCGGATTGCCAGTTGCGGACGGCGTCGATTTCGAGCCCGTACGTCAGGGCGAATTGCTCCTGCGTGAGTCCCAGACGCTCGCGCAACTCGCGCACGTCGGGCGCCTTGGGCGTCAGGAACGCCGGGTTGAATCCGGCGGCGCGAAGCTCCCCGGCCAGAACATCGACGCTCTCGACTACCGGCACGCCAACGACGACGCGCCCCTCATCCAATGCCGCTTCGATCGCCCGCTTGGCCTTCAGCATCGTCAGGCCGCGCCGACGCAACGCGAAAATGGCGTCGATGCTCCTGATCCCTGGCCACTCGCCTCTTTCAATCGCAACGACTTCGGGTGAACCGGAGGGGACGAGGTCGATGGCCCGGGTTGGCCCCAGTCGAGCGAACCGCTCCTTCAACGATCATTCTGTCATAATCCATAGTCTCCATCACGATTTGTGCGATCAGCCGCGAATTGCGCAGGCCAACGTCGTTGGGAACTATGCCCTGCGCAGAAACATGCACTCCACTTACCACGAGTGTGCGACCTTCGGCGCGAGGTTCTCCCTTGATCGATATCACGCCGCCGGAAACGTCGACCGCGATGGTCGCGACCGACTGCGCCGTGACCTCATCGACCAGTCGAAACGAGATTTCCGATCGCTGCCATTTCATGGAATATAGTGCGCCATTGGCATAGTAAAACTAAGACTTCGCAAATATCGCGGACGCGGCTTCGGCGCCTCATACCTCACCGTGACGGAGAGCGTACTCGCGCTCCCCTCATACGTCCAAGTTCGCCACGGTCAGCGCGTTGTCCTGAATGAACTCGCGCCGCGGCTCGACGACATCGCCCATCAACTTGACGAAGATGTCGTCGGCCTCGTCCACTTCCCTGATCTTCACCTGCAGCAGCGAACGGGCTTCG
>DASXYQ010000463.1:0-22510 GCA_036502445.1 Roseiarcus sp.
CGGCGCGCCGACGCCCTACCGTCAAAAACTCTGCTTCAACCAACGCCCCACGCGCGCGACATAGCCCTCGTCGACCGCGCCGCGCCGAGCCGCCGACCGCCCCGGCTCGAAATGTTCCAGGCCCGCGACCTGCGGATAGACTAACAATCCGACCGCGGTCGCAAAAGCCGGGCTCTTCGCCGATTCCGGCAGGCCGTCGATGCCGAGCGGGCGACCGATCCGCGTCTGTTTCGAAATGATCGCCCGCGAGAGTTCGGGCAGCCCGGTCAGTTGGCTGGCGCCCCCGGTCAATACCAGCCGCCGTCCCGCGTGAGAGGCGTGCCCGGCCGTCGCGATGCGGTCGCGCACGAGCTCGAGGATCTCCTCGACGCGCGGGCGGATGATGCGCACCAGTTCCGACTTCGGGATGTGACTGGGATGATCCATGTCGTCTCCGGTGCGATGCACCGAAATGCTTTCCCGATCGTCGGATGACGATGCGATGCAGGCGCCGTAGAGCGTCTTCAGACGCTCGGCGTCGGCGAGGCCCACGGAGAGGCCGCGTGCGACGTCCATCGTGATGTGATTGCCGCCGACCGCCACCGCGTCCAGATGAACCAGCCGGTCGCCGGCGAACACGCCGACGGTGGTCGATCCGCCGCCCAGCTCGACGAGCGCCGAGCCGAGTTCAGCCTCGTCGTCGATGAGCGCCGAGAGGCCGGAGGCGTAGGGCGAGGCGACCACCGCAGCGACCCGCACGTGGCAGCGTTCGATCGCCAGCATGAGGTTGCGGGCCGCGGCAGCGTCGCACGACGCCAGCATGAGTTCGGCTTCGAGTTCGGCGCCGATCATCCCCTTGGGATCGTGGATGCCGCGCTGGGTGTCGAGCCGATATCCGGTGGGCACGGCATGAAGGACGGCCCGTCCCTCGCACGCGCTCGCTGCCGAGGCGGCCTCGAGAACGCGATGAACTTCATATTCGCCGACCGCCTTGCCTTGGGTGGCGATCTTGGCGGCGAACAGCCGCGAGGACAGACGGCCGCCGGACAAATTGACGATGACGCTCTCGATCTCGACGCCGGACATTCGCTCGGCGGCGTCGACCGCCAGCCGAATCGCGTTCTCGGCGGCGTCCAGATCGACGATCGCGCCCGCCTTGACCCCGCGCGAGCGCTGGTGGCCAACGCCCAGCACCTTGCAACGATGCGTCCGCCCGCTCCGCGAATCCGAGCGCTCCAGCGGCGTCACTCGAGCGATGAGGCAAACGATTTTCGACGCGCCGACGTCAAGGACGGAAAGCACCGCGCTCTTGTGGGCCGGGATCTGGCGCAACCGCGGCGTCAACGGCTTGAACATCATGGCGTGGCGCCCTTCTTGCCCCGCGCCTCGGCGCGCGCGGCCACGGCGTCGGCGGAAAGCCGGGCGAAGACGCGGCCCTCGGTGCGAAGATCGAGCCACAGGAGATCGCGGTCCAGGATGCGAGACTGGCGCTGCAGAGCGACCAGCGTCGTCAACGCCGAGAGCGGATCGGTCTCCGGCAATTTCACGTCGAGGCCGGACTTCATCTTGAGGTTCCAGCGGCGTCCGCCGACCAAGACGCCGGCGTAGATCTTGGGGCGCAGCTCCTGTGCGGCGTCGAGCAGGGAAAGAAACTCCCCGAGCCGCTCGTTCGCGCCTTCGCCCACCACGAAGGGCAGGTCCAGCGACCGGGTATCGCGAAGCTCGTCGATCACGGCGCCGTCGGCGGCGACGGCGCTGACTTGGCCGTCCTTTTGCCAGACCGCCGCGGGAGTTCGCTCGACGATGTCGATGACGATCTGGCCGGGGTAGAGTTTGCGGACACTCGCCTGCTTGACGCGCGGCGCCGCCTCGAGATTGGCGCGGGCCGCCGCGACGTCGAAGAAAGGCAGGGACTCCTTGGGCGTGATTCCGGCCAGCGACAGCACATCCGACTCGCGTAGATCGGTGAATCCGGAAATCTTCACCGAGCGTATGGCGAAGCCGAACCCACGCGCCACGAAATCGCCGATTCCCCCGTGCTCGGCGACAAAAACTCGATACTGCCCGCCGCGGCAGGCCCCCGCGACGAACACCGCCGCCAGCAGAATCGCCGTGAACGCCAGACCCGTGCAGCTCGGCGCCGGGCGATCGAAGCGCAGCCGCGCCCAGAACGCGCGTCGCGCCCGCTCGCCGCGCAGCAGCACGCTTGGCGCGGCCGATGCGGCGCCCGCGAATGCCGCCATCGCCTGCCGGCGAGGGCCCAGAGCCGAGGTCAACGATCGCAAGACGCGTCCTCCACCATCCACTGTACGAGTTCGCCGAACGTCACGCCGGCATGCGCCGCCATGTCCGGCACCAGCGAGGTCTCCGTCATCCCAGGCTGGGTATTGACCTCCAGACATATCAACTCGCCGTCTTCCCCATTCGAATCGTCGAACCGGAAATCGGAGCGACTCACGCCCCGACAACCGAGGGCGCGATGCGCCCGCAGCGACAAGTCTTGGACTTCATGGTAAATTTTCGGTTTAATTTTCGCAGGAATGATGTGACGGGAGCCTCCTTTGGAGTATTTTGCGTCATATCCGTAGAAAGATTCCGAAACCGGCTCGATTTCGATGATGTCCGTCGCGCGGTCGCCGATGACCGCGCAGGTCAGTTCCTTTCCGGCGACGAACCGCTCGGCGAGCAGCCGGTCGCCGTACGGCCAATCCTCGCGGCCGACTTCCTGCGGCGGATGCGTGCGGTCCTGCTTGACGATGACGACGCCGAAAGAAGACCCTTCCGCGACTGGCTTCAGCACATAGGGCGGCGTAAGGACATGGCGCCGCGCCGCCTCCCTGCGATCGACGACGACGCCCTCGGCGACCGGGATCCCCGCCGCGCTCAACACCGTCTTGGCCAGGTCCTTCTGCATCGCCAGCGCGGAGGCGAGGACGCCGGAATGCGTATAGGGAATTCGCAGAATTTCGAGGACGCCCTGAATCGTCCCGTCTTCGCCGACGCGGCCGTGCAGGGCATTGAAGGCGACGTCCGGCCTGAGCTTGGCGAGAACCTCCGCGATGTCCCGCGTCACGTCGATTCGGGAAACGCGGTAGCCGCGCGCCTCCAAGGCGTCGGCGCAGCCGCGGCCGGAATTGAGCGAGACAGGCCGCTCGGCGGACCAACCGCCCATCAAGACTGCCACATGCTTCATGCCGAACAAACTCTTTCGTCCGCGCCGCGGGGGGCCGTTAAATTAGAATTAATGCGCGCTCGTTAACGGCGCCTTAACCCAGGGACAGCGGCGCTCGAAAATTCGACGGGGGCTCGGCCGCCGCCGGTCCGCCGTACCGACCGCGGGGAATCCGCTTGCCAACTCGCGCCGGGGCGCCTATGTACAACCTGTTTTGCATCCGGGGCGTCACCGCATCGTCGGCCCCTTTCGATACGTGGCAAAGCGGCGCGTCGGAGGGCCACGGCGAACGAGGATCGTCTCGTCGCGTAGGCGCATAATTGTCCATTCGTCGTCTTCTTTGTGTTGCGCGAAAGCGTTGCGCATCGAGTTCGCGGTCGAATTCGGAAGATGCGCCGCGCCGGGCCTGGCCCAGCGATCGCGAGCCTCTGCGAAACATTGGCGCTTTGTCGGCGCCCCTCGAAAGGCGACGAGGTTCGTGTCCGCCGAGTTTCAGGGTCGTCATGCCCGGGTCGCAGCAAATTATCCGTTGGGTCGCGCGTGCGAATGCGCGGAGCAGCGGTCGCGGCGCACCCGCCTCGTTTCGCTTTGACCGACGCAGACCCATCGCCGGGTCGGCGCGTTCTTTTCACTTCTTTCCTTCCTTCCACAACTTTGGCGCGCCGCGCCTGGACCTCGAGCGCCCATCAGGGTCGCACGGAGCCGCCCGCGCGCGCCCTGCGAGAGTTACACATGTCCAACAAGATGATCATCGACGCTTCCCATCCCGAAGAAACCCGGGTGGTTGTTCTCAGGGGTAGCCGAGTCGAGGAGTTCGATTTCGAATCCGCGAGCAAGAAGCCGCTGCGCGGCAACATATATCTGGCAAAGGTGACGCGCGTCGAGCCGTCGCTGCAGGCGGCCTTCGTGGACTACGGCGGCAACCGACACGGTTTCCTCGCTTTTTCGGAAATTCACCCCGACTATTATCAAATTCCCGTCGCAGACCGGCAGGCGCTGCTAGAGGAAGAGGCGCGCTCGCACCGCGAGGACGAGGAAGAGACCGCCGGCGAACGACGCAGCCGCCGCCACAGACGTCCCCGCCTCAGCGAGTCGGAAATGCGCGGCGGCGATGGCGAGGCGGTTTCGGCGCCCGCTCCGATGGATGGCGAATCGGCCGAGGAATTGCGATCGGCCGCCCTCGATGAACCCGAAGCGCCGGTCGAACACGAAGCGCAGATCGAACCCGAGGCGCAGATCGAACCCGAGCCGCCGGTCGATGGCGAGGAGCGTCCGGGGGAGGATCTGGAAACTGCGTCGCACGCCTCGAGCGAGTCGGGGGAGCCCATCGAGGCGCGCGCCTCGGTCGAGTCGGCCGACGGCGCACAGGGGCCCGAACCGGCGAACGAAAACCAATTCCCCGAAAGCGCGGAAGACGAGCCGCCGCTCGAGCCCAACGGGTTTGAGCCCGCCCATGAGGAGGAAGACGAGCCCGAGGTGACCACCCTCGGCGGCGCCGGCTCCGAGGAGCAGACCGTGCGCGCGCCGCGTGCGCGCGGCGAGGACGACGGCGAGCCGGTCGAGGTGATCGGCGGCGATGCGATGGACGAGACGCCGCGCCGCGCGCCGCGCCTACGGCGACACTACAAGATTCAGGAGGTCATCAAGCGGCGTCAGGTGCTGCTGGTGCAGGTAGTCAAGGAGGAGCGCGGCAACAAGGGCGCCGCGCTGACGACGTATCTCTCGCTCGCGGGCCGCTATTCCGTGCTGATGCCAAACACCGCGCGCGGGGGCGGCATTTCCCGCAAGATCACCAACGCGCAGGACCGCAGCCGCCTGAAGTCGATCGCCGAGGAACTGGAAGTTCCCGACGGCATGGGGGTGATCCTTCGCACCGCGGGGGCGGCGCGCACCAAGCCGGAGGTCAAGCGCGACTTCGAATATCTCTTGCGCATGTGGGAGACCGTGCGCGAGACGACGCTTGCCTCCAGCGCGCCCACGCTGGTCTACGAGGAAGGCTCGCTGATCAAACGCGCGATTCGCGACCTCTACAGCAAGGACGTAGAGGAAATCCTCGTGGCGGGCGACGGCGGTTATCGCGAGGCCAAGGCGTTCATGCGCCTCTTGATGCCCAACCACGCCAAAGCGGTCGTGCCCTATCGCGATACCCAGCCGGTGTTCGCCAAGGCCGGCGTCGAGGCGCAGCTCGACGCGATGTTCTCCAATCAGGTCACATTGAAGTCCGGCGGCTACATCGTCATCAACCAGACCGAGGCGCTGGTCGCGATCGACGTCAATTCGGGCCGCTCCACCCGCGAGCACAATATCGAGGACACTGCGGTCCGCACCAATCTCGAGGCGGCGGACGAAATCGCCCGTCAGCTCCGCCTGCGCGATCTGGCCGGCCTGATCGTCGTCGATTTCATCGACATGGAGGAATCGCGCAACAATCGCGCGGTGGAGCGCCGGATGAAGGACGCGCTCAAGAACGACCGCGCGCGCATTCAGGTTGGCCGGATCTCGCATTTCGGGCTCCTCGAAATGTCACGGCAGCGCATCCGCACCGGCGTGCTCGAAGGCTCGACGGTGGTCTGCCAGCACTGCCAGGGCGCCGGCGTCGTGCGCTCGACCGCCTCCGTCGCGCTGCACGTACTCCGTGTGCTCGAGGACGCGCTGATCAAGAGCTCCGCGCACGATATGACGGTGCGCGCGCGCACGCCGGTTGCGCTCTATATACTCAATCAGAAGCGCGTGCACTTGCGCGATCTCGAGCGCCGGTTCGGCGTGACCGTGCTGGTCGAGGCGGACGACTCGCTGACCGGCGCGAACTATCATGCGTTGGAGCGCGGCGAGCCGGCGTCCGGCGTCAAGGCGCCCGAGGCGGAGCTCGAGCATCGGCCCGCCGGCTACGGGGCGCCTTCCGCCGACGAGGACGAATTCGTCATCGAGGATCCGCCCGAGGCCGAGGAGGACATCGAGATCGGCGATGCGGCGGCGTCCGAAGACGAATTGGAGTCCGAAGAGGGCGAAGCCGGCGCGGAACGCGCGGAAGGCGAAGCGACTGGCGAGGAGGCCGAGCGCAACCGCCGCCGACGCCGCCGGCGCCGCCGGCGCGGTGGCGAACGTCCTGCTGGCGAAGGCATCTCCGCTGACGCGCCGCAGCCGACCGACGACGGTCTCGCCGTCGTCGCCGAGATCGGCGGGGATTTCTCGACGCCCGCCCTGAGCGCGCGAAGCGAGGAAGAGGGCGTCGACGAGAACGGCCGTCCCATTGGGGCGCGCCGCCGGCGTTCACGTCGCGGGCGCCGTGGAGAGCGCGACCGTTTCGCGCCCCCGAGCCCCGAAGGGGAAGCAGAGGCGTCGGCGGAAGTCGCGGCCGAGGCGGACGAGTCCGATGCCACGGCCGAACTGGCTGAACCCGATGTTTGGGCCGAGCCGGCCGAAAGCGGCTCGGCGGCGGAGCCCATCATGACCGAGCGAGCGCCGGAGCGCGCGGAGCCCGAGACGTTCCCTTGGACGACGACCGAGCCGGTCTCGTCCGCCGACGAGTCGACATCGCCGATTGTCGCCGAGGCCACGGCGCCGGTCGTCGCACACGAGACAGGGGCGCCGAACGGCGTCGAGGCCGAAGCGCCGCCTCGCTTCGAGGCGGAAGAGCGCCGTCACGACGAAGCGTCGGCTTCGATGGCTCCCGAACCCGCCGCGCGCAGCGCCGCCGAAACCGAGCCTCCGGCCGAACAGCGCCCCCGCCGCTCGGGCTGGTGGCAGCGCGCGCGGGCGTCGATCGTGGGCGAGTGAGAAGCGGCGCCGGCCCAACTGCAGCGGCGTCCGATCGAACTGGATCATCATTGCGAGGAGCGCAGCGACGAAGCAACCCAGGGTCTGCGCCACGCGGCCCGCGGGTTGCTTCGCTGCGCCATAAAGAGCAACTGTCATACCCGCAAAAGCGGGTATCCAGGCAGGGCCACGATGAGCGTCGCTATGACGATGTGATTCAGTCTGAGACGTCAGCTCGCTCTGGCGCGTCCATAAAACGCCTGCGCCTCCGCGATCGTACCACCCTTTGAGCATCGGATTGAGCGAGGCGATCAAGCGGGCGAGGCTTTGACGGACGCACGATTGCTTCGCTGCGCCCGCAATGACGGGCCGGGGGTTCCGCCGCCCCGGACAACCCGACCGTTGGCCAATCCCCGAATCTCTGCTTTACAGCGTCGCTCCCGCCGCTTCCGGACCTCCATGCGCTATTCGGCCCTCTCCCTCCTCGCCAACGCCTTCACCAGCCACAAGCACTGGCCACCGGCCTGGCGCGACGCCGCGCCGCGGGAGGCGTACGACGTTGTGGTAATCGGGGGCGGCGGGCATGGGCTCTCGACGGCGCATTATCTCGCCAAGGAGCACGGAATCGCCAATGTCGCGGTGATCGAGAAGGGCTGGATCGGCTCCGGCAATGTCGGGCGCAACACGACGATCGTGCGCTCGAATTATCTGCTGCCGGGAAACATCCCTCTATACGAGCTTTCGCTGAAGCTCTGGGAAGGATTGGAGCAGGACCTGAACTACAACGTGATGGTCAGCCAGCGCGGCGTGCTGAACCTCTGCCATACCGACGCGCAGCGCGACGCCTACGCCCGGCGCGGCAATGCGATGCGGCTGCACGGCGTCGACGCAGAGCTGCTTGACAAAGACGGCGTTCGCAGACTCGCGCCCGTCCTCGATTTCGACAATGCGCGTTTTCCCATTCAGGGTGGCCTGTTGCAGAAGCGCGGGGGCACGGTCCGGCACGACGCGGTCGCCTGGGGTTATGCGAGGGCGGCGAGCGCGCGCGGGGTCGACATCGTGCAGAATTGCGAGGCAACCGGTTTCCGCATCGAGCGCGGCAAAATCCTCGGCGTCGAGACTGCTCGAGGGTTCATCAAAGCGAAGAAAGTCGCCATCGTGGTTGCGGGCAGCACTTCGCGCGTCGCCGCGCTGGCGGGCCTCAGGCTGCCGATCGAAAGCCATGTATTGCAGGCCTTCGTCTCGGAGGGCCTGAAGCCGCTGATCCCGGGCGTGATCACGTTCGGCGCCGGGCATTTCTATGTCAGCCAGTCCGACAAAGGCGGTTTGGTGTTCGGCGGCGACATCGACGGCTACAATTCCTACGCCCAGCGCGGCAACCTGCCCATGGTCGAAGACGTCTGCGAGAGCGGCATGGCGCTGATGCCGATGATCGGGCGGCTGCGCGTGCTGCGTTCCTGGGGCGGGATCATGGACATGTCGATGGACGGTTCGCCGATCATCGACAAGACGGATATCGAGGGGCTCTACCTCAACGCCGGATGGTGCTACGGCGGTTTCAAGGCGATCCCCGGATCCGGCTTCTGCTACGCCCATCTGATCGCGACGGACCGACCCCACCCGGCGGCGACGGCCTACCGGCTCGATCGGTTCGCCACGGGGCGCCTGATCGACGAACGCGGCGCTGGCGCGCAGCCCAATCTGCACTGAGGCTCCATGCGCATTCCGTGTCCGTTCTGCGGCGCTCGCGATCTTGTCGAATTCGCCTATCTCGGCGACGCAACGCTCACGCGCCCCGACCCTTCGGCGCCGAACGCCGAACGCGCGTTCCACGACTACGTCTACCTCCGCGAGAATCCGGCCGGGCCGCACCGCGAATTCTGGCATCATGTCTCGGGGTGCCGGTCCTGGCTGATCGTGACGCGCGACACCCGCAGCCACGAGATTTTCGCCGCCGAATTCGCAGAGCCGGCGCGATGAGCGGACGTCTGCCCAAGGGCGGCCTGATCGATCGCGGCGTCTCGCTCGGCTTTCGCTTCGACGGCGAGCCACTGACGGGCCATCCCGGCGATACGCTCGCTTCCGCGCTGCTCGCGTCAGGCAAGACCTTGGTCGGCCGGTCGTTCAAATATCATCGCCCGCGCGGGGTGCTGACCGCCGGGGCCGAGGAACCCAATGCGCTAGTCGAGCTGCGTTCCGGCGCGCGTCGCGAACCCAACACGCGGGCGACTACGGTCGAGCTGTTCGACGGGCTGGAGGCGACGAGCCAGAACCGCTTTCCCTCGCTCCGCTTTGATCTCGGCGCGATCAATTCGCTGGCGTCGCCGATCCTGATAGCGGGCTTCTACTACAAGACCTTCATGTGGCCGTCGGCGTTCTGGGAAAAGCTCTACGAGCCGCTGATCCGCCGCTCAGCGGGATTGGGACGGGCGAGCCGTGAGAGCGATCCCGACCGGTATGAGAAGGCCTTCGCGCATTGCGACGTGCTGGTCGTCGGCGGCGGTCCGGCGGGGCTGAACGCCGCGCTCGCCGCGGGTCGGGCAGGGGCCCGCGTCAT
This sequence comes from Roseiarcus sp., assembly GCA_036502445.1. Lineage (GTDB taxonomy): Bacteria > Pseudomonadota > Alphaproteobacteria > Rhizobiales > Beijerinckiaceae > Roseiarcus. The sequence continues at coordinate 9,465 of DASXYQ010000463.1, forward strand.
TCTCGCGGACGACGATTTCCGACTCGGCGGCAGGCTCAACGCCGAGCGATTCGAGATCGACGGAAGGCCGGGCGTCCAATGGATCGAGGATGCGGCGCGGGAACTGGCGGCGCTCGGCAAGGTTCGGATTTTCAAGCGAACGACCGTATTCGGCGTCTACGACAGCGGCGTCTATGGCGCGCTGGAGCGCTTCGCCGATCATCTTCGGACGCCGCCGTCGCATCAGCCGCGCCAGCGGCTCTGGCGGATCAACGCCAAGCGCGCGGTGCTGGCCGCTGGCGCGCTCGAGCGGCCGATCGCGTTCGGCGGCAATGATCGGCCGGGCGTGATGCTGGCCTCGGCGGTACGAACCTATCTCAACCGCTTCGCCGTGGCGTGCGGCCGCGACGCTGTGATCTTCACGACAGGCGACGATGGCTGGCGCACGGCTGCCGACATGAGGGCGGCGGGTCTCGCCGTCGCGGCGATCGTCGACGCGAGGCCCGAAGTCGCGCCTGCTGCGCGCGCGCTGGCGGGAACGGCGCGGGTTCATCTGGGCGCTGTCGTCGCGGACGTGCGCGGAGGGCAGGGCGTGCGCGGCGTCGAAATTGTCGATCGGGACGGTCGACGATCCGCGGTGACGGCCGACCTGGTTGCGGTCGCAGGCGGCTACAACCCGCAAGTGGGCCTGAGCACGCACCTCGGGGGAAGGCCGCGCTGGCGAGAAGACATCGCGGCCTTCGTCCCCGACGAACTCCCCAAGGGCATGAGCGTCGTGGGCGCGTGCGGCGGGACTTTCACTCTGGCGGGCGCGCTTCGCGAGGGCCGGGCGGCGGGCGTCGCCGCGGCGGCAGATATCGGCCACTCGGCGGCAGCGGGCCCGCTTCCCCGAGCCGACGACGAAGCGTTCGCCGTCGCGCCCCTTTGGCGCGTCGCGGCGTCGAAAACCAAAGCCTTCGTCGATTTCCAGAACGACGTCACCGTCGCCGACATCGCGCTCTCCGCCCGCGAAGGGTTCGCCTCGGTCGAGCATCTGAAGCGCTACACCACGCTCGGGATGGCGACCGACCAGGGAAAGACCTCCAACGTCGTCGGCCTCGCGATCCTAGCCGAGCTGACTGGCCGCACGATCCCAGAGACCGGCGCAACGCGCGCTCGGCCGCCGCACGCGCCCGTAGCGATCGGCGCCTTAGCGGGCGAACACCGCGGCAAGGCGTTTCGACCGACGCGGCTGACGCCGGGTCACGAGTGGGCGAAGCAGCAGGGCGCCATATTCATCGAGGCGGGAGCTTGGCTGCGCGCGCAATGGTTCCCACGGGCAGGGGAAACCGATTGGCTGCAGAGCGTCTCGCGCGAGGTGACTTCGGTGCGTTCCGGCGTCGGCGTCAGCGACGTCTCGACGCTTGGGAAGATCGAGCTGACCGGGCCGGACGTCGGCGCGTTTCTGGATCGCGTCTACGCCAACACGTTCTCGACGGTGCCTGTTGGCAAGGCGCGCTATGGCCTAATGCTGCGCGAGGACGGTTTCGTCATGGACGACGGCACGACCGCGCGGCTCGCGCCGGAGCGTTATGTCATGTCGACCACGACCGTCCATGCCCCCAAGGTGATGCAGCATCTCGAGTTTTGCCGCCAGGCGCTGTGGCCGGAACTCGACGTAGCCATGCATTCGGTCACTGAGCGCTGGGCGCAATTTGCCGTCGCCGGGCCGCGTTCGCGGGCGCTGCTGCAAAACCTGTTCGGTCCCGGCGTCGATCTCTCCAACGCGGCCTTTCCGTTCATGGCTGCGGGAGAATTCGCCCTCGGCGGCGTGACGGTCCGCCTGTTTCGGATCTCGTTCTCCGGCGAACTCGCCTACGAGATCGCGGCGCCTGCGAGCCATGGCGACGCGCTGATCCGCGCGCTGATGACGGCCGGGCGCGAATTCGAGGTGACTCCGTACGGTCTCGAGGCGCTGAACGTGATGCGGATCGAGAAGGGCCATGTCGCAGGCGCCGAACTCAACGGCCAGACCACCGCGAGGGATCTCGGTCTCGGCCGCATGATGTCGGCCAAGAAGGATTACATCGGCCGCACGCTGGCGGGACGGGTGGCGCTGGTCGATCCAGAGCGGCCGATGCTGGTCGGGCTCAGGCCGATCGATCGCGGCGCGCGATTGCGGGCGGGCGCGCTTTTCTTGAAGAAGGGCACGGCGGCGACGGCTGACAACGATGAAGGCTGGATGACCTCGGTCGCCTTCTCGCCGAGCCTCGGCCACTGGATCGGGCTCGGACTGGTCAAGGGCGGGCCGCCACGCTCGGGTGAGCGCATTCGGGCCTACGATCCCGTTCGCAGCGGCGACGTCGAAGTCGAGATTTGCTCGCCGGTGTTCGTCGATCCGCGGGGAGAGCGGCTGCATGGCTGACCACGTCTTGCTCGCCCCGAGGAGCGCGTTCGCCGGGCTGCTCGCGCCGGTCGGCCCGACGCCCGCCGGCGTGATTGTGACCGAGTTCGTCGGGCTCGGCCTTGCCGCGGTCGAACCGCGCAAGGGCCGCGCCGCTGACCTGATCGCGCACGTCGAGGCGCGTTACGGATTGTCGCCGCCGAAGAGCCTCCGGCGTGTCGCCGCCGGCTCGGTTGCGTTCCTCGGCGTGGGGCCGAACCGCTGGCTCGCGGTTTCGGAGAACGGCGCGGGCTTCGAGGACGATCTTGTGGCTGCGCTCGACGGCGCCGCGTCGGTGATCGCGCAGACCGACGGTTTGGCGGTGCTGCGAATCTCCGGCTCTCGCGTGCGCGACACGTTCGCCAAAGGCCTGCCGATCGATCTCGACCCGGGCGCGTTCGCCGTCGGCGATGTCGCCAGCTCGATCCTAGCCCATATCGGCGTCACCATCTGGCGAGCGGACGAGGCAGCTTACGATGTCGCTGTGCCCCGCAGTCTCGCGGGGGATTTCTCGCATTGGCTGGCGGAATCCGCGGCCGAGTTCGGCTTGGCGTGCGGCGGAGGCGAGGCGGATTCAGTCGGAACGTAGAGACGGGGTAGAGGGAAGGGGCAGCGTCCCGCCGCTAGCTCCGGCTGTGATTCTCTGCGATTGTGCCGCGCACAATAGGCAATCTGGATACTTACGGACGAGCACATGACGGCAGATACGGCGGCGTCGGCGCGGACGCGTGACAAACCCTGGATTTTTCGCACTTACGCCGGCCATTCCTCCGCCGTCGAATCGAACCTGCTCTATCGCGCCAATCTGGCCAAGGGACAGACCGGGCTGTCGATCGCGTTCGACCTGCCGACCCAGACCGGCTACGACAGCGACCATCCGCTGGCGCGCGGCGAGGTCGGCAAAGTTGGCGTCGCGATATCGCATATCGGCGACATGCGCGCATTGTTCGCTGAAATTCCGGTCGCGACGATGAACACGTCGATGACGATCAACGCGACAGCGCCGTGGCTGATGGCGCTCTATGTCGCGGTTGCCGACGAGCAGGGCGCGCCGCGCGCCAGCCTGCAAGGCACCACACAGAACGACATCATCAAAGAATATCTATCGCGAGGCGCGTACGTGTTCCCGCCCGCGCCTTCGCTGCGGCTGACGAAAGATCTGATTCTGTTCTGCGCGCGCGAGACGCCAAAGTGGAATCCGATGAACGTCTGCTCTTACCATCTGCAGGAGGCCGGCGCGACGCCGGTGCAGGAACTGAGCTATGCGCTCGCGACCGCCGTGGCGGTCCTCGACCGCGTCCGCGATTCCGGCGAGGTCGGCGCGGAAAAATTCGCCGAGGTCGTCGGGCAGATCTCGTTCTTCGTCAACGCCGGGATGCGTTTCATCACGGAACTGGCGAAAATGCGGGCATTCGCCGAGCTCTGGGACGAAATCGCCAGGGATCGCTACGGCGTCGCCGATCCCGCCAAGCGGCGTTTCCGCTACGGCGTGCAGGTCAATTCGTTGGGCCTCACCGAGCAGCAGCCGGAGAACAACGCCTATCGCATCCTGATCGAGATGCTCTCGGTCGTGCTGTCGAAGACGGCGCGCGCCCGCGCGGTGCAGCTGCCGGCGTGGAACGAGGCGCTGGGTCTGCCGCGACCGTTCGATCAGCAATGGTCGTTGCGGCTGCAGCAGATCATGGCCTACGAGACGGACCTCTTGGAATATGGCGACATTTTCGAGGGATCGACCGAGATCGGGGCACGCGTCGCGGCGCTGAAGGCCGAGGCGCTGGCCGAACTGGCGACGATCGAGGCGATGGGAGGCGCGATCAGGGCGATCGAAACCGGCTACATCAAGGGCAAGCTGGTCGACTCGAACACGCGGCGGTTAGAGGCGATCGAGCGCGGCGAACAGATCGTAGTCGGCGTCAACGCCTTCACTGCCAGCGAGCCGTCGCCGCTGACGACCGGCGAGAACTCAATTCACGTCCCCTCCGCCGAGGTCGAGGCGGAGCAGATCGGCCGCCTCGAGGCTTGGCGCGCGGCCCGCGAGGCGCCGCGAGTTCGCGCGGCCCTGGAGGCGTTGCGCGTCGCGGCGGCGAGCGGGCGAAACATCATGCCCGCCTCGATCGAAGCCGCCAAGGCGGGCGCGACCACGGGAGAATGGGGCGCGGCGTTGCGGGCGGAGTTCGGCGAATACCGCGCGCCGACCGGCGTGAGGCCGCAGGCGCGCCAGGAAGCTGGCGATCTCGACGAGTTGCGCGGCGAGGTGCAGCGCGTCTCGCTGAAACTGGGCCGGCGGCTCAAATTCCTGGTGGGCAAGCCGGGGCTCGATGGGCATTCCAACGGCGCCGAACAGATCGCGGTCCGGGCTACCGACGCGGGGATGGACGTCGTCTATGACGGCATCCGACTGACCCCGGAGGAAATCGTGGAGCGCGCTAAGACGGGGGTCCACTGCGTAGGCCTGTCGATCCTCTCGGGATCGCATCTGGCGATGACGCGCGACGTGCTGGTCAAAATGAAGGAGGCGGGCCTGGGGCACATTCCGGTAATCGTGGGGGGCATCATACCGCCGGAGGACGCGGAGCAACTACGCGCGGAGGGCGTCGCGGCGATATACACGCCGAAGGATTTCGTCATCAACAGAATTATCGAGGACATCGTCGGGCAAGTGGAGCGCAACCTCCTGCTCGAACGCGGGGCGGCCGAGGCGTCGGTCCGAGAGGCACCGCTCACCGCAGCAAATCCATGACACCGCCGCGCTAGCCGCGCTAATCGGAAGTTGCATTCCTGCCCCGTCGGCGCTACCGTCCAAAGGAGCGGTCTTCCCGAGTCAATTGTGGAGGCCCGTCCGCCCCGTCGATGGCGACGCTGCGTCTCTTATCCCGAGGCCTAGTGCGGAGAGGCGCTGAAAATAAGGCGCAACGCTGAGGCCGCGTTCTTCGGCGGCCCGGGCCAGTTCGTACAATATGCTTGCAACTTCGTTGAGAATTTCTTGCTGCGTAAAGGTCCTTTCAACCGATTCCGACTGTATTAGCATATCTATGCCAACTTTATTTGCGTGCAGGCAATTATTGTGCCCACGGCAGCCTAATTCCAACAGGTGAAAGAAACATGAAAGATGAATACATATTTTTGGCAATTTGACGCTACGACACCGACTCAGACGCCCGAGGCCCCCGGAGGCTGCGGAAATATTTCGAAATGTTGCCAATTAAGGAAAACGCAAAGTTACGCTGTACACTGCATTGCGCCTCGTACTAATGATTTGCCGGGAAATCAGAGTGAGCAATTTGATGGCGTTCCTGCGCATGAATGAAATCGAGAGGTTACCCGCTCCAGAGCGTATTTATCTGGCCAACCTCGAACAGGCCCTGGGCGGCTTTGTTTCACGAATTCCATCGACGCTCCCTGACGACGTCGTCGACGAGGACCTGATCGCGAGAGCGACCGTCTCGATATTTTTGGCCATCGCCGCGCGTTGCGCCATTGATGCAGGGATAAAGCAAAATATCACTGTTACACAGCGTGAATTTGGTCTTCTCGCCAAAGAGGCGCTTCATGCGGCGCGAAAAGCGGCTCCCACTTTGAACTGAGTGCTCGCTGTAGACGCGGTCGCCGACAGTCGCCGACGGCGTGAGTTCCGCTTGGTCGATGCCCGGAAATGAGGCGCTCTGCGACGGCCGCGCTCAACGAGCGCGGCTACGTATCAGGTGTCGCCCGGTCAAGTCATGGTCTGTCCGCCGTTGGCCGAAAGCGTCGATCCCGTGATGAAGCCGGCGTCGTCGGCGGCGAGGAACACGACACAACGCGCGATTTCCTCGGGTTGGCCCAGACGGCGGACAGGTATCTGCGGCAGGATCGATTTTTCCAGTACGTCCTTGGGGACGGCCATGACCATTTCCGTCGCGATATAGCCGGGGCAGATGGCGTTCACGGTGACGCCCTTGTTGGCGTTCTCCTGCGCGAGAGCCTTGGTGAAGCCGATATCTCCCGCCTTCGAAGCGGAATAGTTGGATTGGCCCATTTGACCCTTCTGGCCGTTGATCGAGGAAATGTTGATGATGCGGCCGAAACCTCGCTCGCGCATACCCTCGATAACCGGCCGGCACATGTTGAACAACGAGTTTAGATTGGTGTTGATGACTTGGTACCATTGGTCGGCCGTCATCTTATGGAACATGCCATCCTTCGTGATGCCCGCATTGTTGACGAGAATGTCGACCGGGCCCAGATCTTGCGCGACCTGTGCCAGCCCGGCGCCGCACGCGTCGAAATTGCCGACGTCCCATTTGTAGACATTCACGCCGGTCTCGGCTTTGAACTTCGCTGCGGCCTCGTCGTTGCCGTGATAAACGGCGGCCACCTTGTAGCTCGCCGCCGCGAGCGCCTTCGATATCGCAGCGCCGATGCCGCGCGTGCCGCCAGTTACGACCGCAACCCTGCTCATTGTTCCTCTCCCTTTTAGTTTCTTCTCCGAGGGCGCGCGATCTCACGAGACCGCGCTCCCCGCGTTTTGATTACGTCAAATTCGGCCGCGCCTCAGCGCTCGACCGTCAGCGCGATTCCCATGCCGCCGCCGATGCAGAGCGTCGCCAGCCCCTTTTTGGCGTCGCGACGTCCCATTTCGTGCAACAGCGTCGTCAATACGCGAGCGCCCGAGGCGCCGATGGGATGACCGATCGCGATCGCTCCGCCGTTGACATTGACGATAGAGGGGTCCCAGCCCATGTCCTTGTTTACCGCAAGGGCCTGCGCCGCGAAAGCCTCGTTGGCCTCGACGAGATCGAGGTCCTTCACCGACCAGCCCGCGCGAGCCAGCGCCTTGCGCGAGGCCGGAATCGGGCCGGTTCCCATGATCGCGGGATCGACGCCCGCCGTGGCCCACGACACGATCCGCGCCAGCGGCTTCAGCCCGCGCTTCTCCGCCTCGGCCGCGCTCATGATCACGAGCGCCGCGGCGCCGTCGTTGATGCCCGAGGCGTTGCCCGCGGTCACCGTGCCCTCCTTCGAGAAGGCCGGGCGAAGCTTGGCGAGCGCGTCGTAAGTCGTGCCGGGGCGGATGAACTCGTCGTCCACCACCACCACATCGCCCTTGCGGGAGGCGACAGTGAACGGCGCGATCTCGTCCTTGAAACGGCCCGCCTTCTGCGCCGCCTCGGCCTTGTTCTGCGAGCCGGTCGCGAACCGGTCCTGCTCCTCGCGGGTCAACTGCCACTTCGCGGCGATGTTTTCAGCGGTGTTGCCCATGTGATAGCCGTGGAAGGCGTCGGTGAGGCCGTCCTTGATCATCGAGTCGACGAACTTCATGTCGCCCATCTTCACGCCGTTGCGCAGGTGCGCGACGTGCGGAGCCTGGGACATCGACTCCTGTCCGCCCGCGACGATGATCTGGGCGTCGCCATTGGCTATCTGCTGCAGCCCGATCGCCACCGCGCGCAGGCCGCTGCCACACAGTTGATTGACGCCGAACGCGGTCTTCTCCTGCGGAATGCCCGCTTTCATCGCCGCCTGCCGAGCCGGATTCTGGCCTTCCCCAGCCTGCAGTATCTGCCCCAGGATGACCTCGTCGACCTGCCCGGGCTCCACTTTCGCCGACGCCAGAGCGGCCTTGATCGCGGTCGCCCCCAATTCGTGAGCCGGCGTATTGGCGAAGGCGCCGTTGAAGGATCCGACCGCGGTGCGCTTGGCGCTGGCGATGACGATTTCTGTTGCCGACATGGGGTTCTCCGTAAATCAAAACTCGTTGGCGACGACGACGTCGCGGTCGCCTTGGGCTCGGCGCCGATTCTACACGATCGCCGCATTCGCGCCACTAGTCGTTAGATAGAGAACCGATCACGCGGAGCAAGCCCGGCGATCGATTCGTTCCACCCGCCCGGTTGCCGACAGCCGCTTTGCAGTGCAATAAGAGTCTGTTCCCCGGGCGAAAAAACGCCTATTCTCTCCATATCCGTCCGGGCGTTTTCCCGCCGAGCTTGTGCGTCATGTCGAATTCAACGTCGCCGATCACCATCAAGAAGTACGCGAATCGGCGTCTCTATAATACCGCCTCCAGCGCCTATGTGACGCTTGCGGATCTCGCCAAGATGGTGAAGAACGGCGAAGATTTCGTGGTCTACGACGCCAAGACCAATGAAGAAATCACGCGCTCCGTGCTGACCCAGATTATTTTCGAGCAAGAGGCGATCGCGGGCCAGTCGGTTTTGCCGATTACGTTCTTACGACAGATTATCCGGTTCTACGGCGACAGCGTGCAGGCTTTGCTGCCGAGCTATCTCGAATATACTATCGACCGTTTCACCGGCGAGCAGCAGAAGATGCGCGACGCCGCCAACGGCGCCTTCGGCCATGGCCCTTTCGCGGCGTCCTCATTTGGCGCTCTCGAGGAGTTGACGCGCAAGAACCTGGCCGCCTTCACCCAGGCGCTCGGTCTTTTTTCGCCCTTCGTCGCCGGGCCGGCCCAGGCGCAAGCTCCCCGGGAAACGAACGCCCATGCGGACATCGATGAACTGCGCACGCAACTCAGCGATATGAAACGGCGGCTGGACGATCTGACCGAAAAGAGCTGACCCAGCGTCTGGAAGTCTCTTGCTTCCCGCATCAAACTCGATGCGCGGAATTCCCGAGCCTCACACCCCGCCGCCATTCGGGTCGGCCAGCCGGTGCAGCCGATCCGCCGCCGCGATGGCGAAGCGCAGCATTACCGCGCGGCGCGTCGCCGGGGCGATCGTCCTCGCTTCCGCCTCGCGCACGATCTCGGCGCCGTAGCGGTCGGCGACGATCAGGCCGGCCTCATCGGGCATGATCTCGCGCGGCATCGTCTCGGAAATGGCGAAATAGAGCCGATCGCAATGCGCGGCGTACTCGCGCCACTTCTGGTCGGCGCGAAAGTCGGCCACGGACGACTTGATCTCGACGATCAGCAGCGCGCCGTCGCCAGCGAGCGCGACGACGTCGGCGCGGCGGCCGTCGAGCAGCGCCAGTTCGGTGACGCTCGCGTAGCCGCGCGCCCTGAGCAGCCGGCGAACGCCGCGCGCGATCTGTAGCGCGGTTTCGGATTGACGGCCCTCGGCGGGCGGCTCATTCCCTTCTCCCGCTTGCGCGAGAAGGTGGCGCGAAGCGCCGGATGAGGGCCTTCTTTCAACGCTGCGCATCTGTCACCCGCCCTCATCCCCGATCCTCTCCCGCGAACGGCGGGAGAGGGGGCCATGCTCACCCTTTCGCGTCCGCCAGCATCAGCTCGGCCGCCTTTTCCGCGATCATCAAGGTCGGGGAGTTGGTGTTCCCCGACGTGATGCGCGGCATTACCGAGGCGTCGGCAATTCGGAGGCCCGTCAGACCTCGCACACGCAAGCGGACATCGACGACCGCCATGGGATCGCTGTCGCGCCCCATCTTCGCGGTGCTGACGGGATGGAAGATCGTGGTTCCGATTTCGCCAGCCGCCTTGACGAGATCTTCCTCGCTGGTCAGCCCGGCGCCCGGTAGATATTCTTGCGGCTTGAAGGGCGCGAGCGCGGGCGCGCCGGCGATTTTTCGCGCCAGGCGAATCGAGTCGGCGGCGACGCGGCGGTCCTCTTCCTCACTGAGATAGTTTGGCTGGATCAGCGGCGCGTCGTTCGAATCGGTGCTCGCGGCATGCACATGGCCGCGGCTCGCCGGCCTGAGGTTGCAGACGCTGAGCGTGATCGCGGGAAATTTGTGCAAGGGCTCGCCGAAGCGGTCGAGCGAGAGCGGCTGGACATGGAACTCGAGGTTGGCAGTCGCATAGTCCGCCGAGGATTTCGCGAACAGGCCGAGTTGCGAGGGCGCCATGGTCAGTGGCCCGCGCCTTTTGAAGATGTAGTCAAGACCCATCAGCGCCTGCTTGTACCGCGACTGGAAATCGTGGTTGAGCGTGCGCGCGCCGCCGATCTTGAAGATCGTGCGCAATTGCAGATGGTCCTGCAAGTTCTCGCCGACGCCGGGCAACGCGTGCAGCAGGGGCTGGCCGATCCGGGCGAGCGCTTCGGGGCGGCCGATCCCTGAAAGCTCCAACAGATGCGGCGTGCCGATCGCGCCGGCGGTCAGCACGATCTCGCGTCGCGCCAGCACTGATATGGGTTGGCCTCCTCGACAATATTCGAGTCTTGTGACGCGGCGATCTTCCATCGTCAGGCGGCGCGCGTGCGCGCCCGTGACCAGGCGCAGGTTCTTGCGCTTCAGCACCGGCTTCAGGAACGCCTTGGCCGCGCTGACCCGCAGGCCGCGCCGCTGGTTGACCTCGAAATAATCCGAACCTTCGTTGTCGCCGCGATTGAAATCGTTGATCTTGGGAATGCCCGCCTCGGCCGCAGCGTCTCGCACGGCGTCGAGAATCTCCCAGGAGATGCGCGGCCGTTCGACCCTCCATTCGCCGCCCTTCGCGTGCAGCTCGCCAGAGCCGCCGTGATGGTCCTCGTGGCGCAGGAAATACGGCAGAACGTCGTCCCAGCCCCAGCCCGCCAGCCCGAGTTGGCGCCAGCCGTCGTAGTCGGCGGCCTGGCCCCGCATGTAGATCATGCCATTGATCGCGGAGCAGCCGCCGATCACCTTGCCTCTGGGATAGGCGATATCACGCCCGCCGAGGCCTTCTACCGGCTGGGTGCGGAAACGCCAGTCCGCGCGTTTATCGCCGATGGCGTAGAGATATCCGACCGGAATATGCAACCAAATCCAGTTGTCGCGCCCGCCCGCCTCGAGCAACAGCACGGAATTGCGTGGGTCGGCGCTGAGCCGATTGGCGATCAGACAGCCAGCGGTTCCGGCCCCGACGACGATGTAATCGAAACTCTCGCTCATGCCGTCACCGCCCAGCACGCGACGTCCCGGCCGTCCTTGGCTTCCAGGCGAGGCTCTTCCCGACCGCAGCGATCGAAGGCGAGCGGGCAACGCGGATGGAACGTGCAGCCTGAGGGTGGATTGAACGGCGAGGGCGGCTCGCCCTTCAGAATCATCCGCTCCTTCTTGGCGCCGGGTTCGGCGATCGGCGTCGCCGAAAGCAGCGCACGGGTGTAGGGATGCCGCGGGCTCCCGAAGATCGCATCCCGCGTTCCGATCTCGACGGCATGGCCGAGGTAGATCACCATCACTTCGTCCGCGATGTGCCGCACCACCGAGAGATCGTGCGAGACGAAGACGTAGGCGAGCCGGAAATCTTCCTGCAGCTCCGCGAGCAAATTGAGCACCTGCGCCCTGATGGAAACGTCGAGCGCCGAGACCGGTTCGTCCAGCACGAGGATTTTCGGACGCAGCACGAGCGCACGCGCGATCGCGATGCGCTGCCGCTGGCCGCCCGAAAACATGTGGGGATACCGGTCTTTGAATTCCGGCCTGAGGCCGACCTTCGCCATGAGCGCGAGCGCTGCCGCCTCGCGCTCGGAGGCGCTCATATGCGTGTTGACGAGCAGCGGCTCCTCGATCGCCCGCACGATCGTCTGGCGCGGATTGAGCGAGCCGTAGGGATTCTGGAACACCATCTGGATTTCGCGGCGCAGCCGCCGGCGCCGCGCATGGTCGGCATTCGCGACGTCCTCGCCATCGATGATCAGAGCGCCCGCGGTCGGCGTCTCGATCAGCGTCAGCAGCCGCGCGAGCGTCGATTTGCCCGAGCCCGATTCGCCGACGACTGCGAGTGTCCGCCCGGCCTCGAGCTTGAAGGAAACCCCCGCCAATGCCTTGACGCTCGCGCTTCCGCCGAACAGGCCGCGCGAGACCGCGTATTCGCGCGACAGCGCGCGGGCTTCGAGCACCGCGCTCATGCCGGGGCGACTTCCTGGTTCGAGGGAACCCCATGTACCAGCGGCGTGTAACAGCGCGCGCGCCCGAGTGCGGGCTCGGCGCGTCCGGGAGCGGCGCGTCGGCACTCGCTGAAGACAAAGCCGCAGCGCGGCGCGAACAGGCAGCCCCTCGGCCGGTCGAATTGGCCCGGCACCACGCCGGGGATCGCTGGCAGACGGCGTTGCGTCGCGCGCTCGGGCAAGGCGGCGAGCAGCGCGGCGGTATAGGGGTGATGCGGGTCGGCGAACAGGGCGCGGGTCTCGTTAGCTTCCACCTGTTGCCCCGCATATTGCACGACTACGCGGTCGGCGGTCTCGGCGACGACGCCCATATCATGCGTGATGAGAATCAGCCCCATCCCGTTCTGTCGCCGCAGCAATATCAAGAGATCGAGAATCTGCGCCTGGATGGTGACGTCGAGCGCGGTTGTCGGCTCGTCAGCGATCAGCAATTTGGGTCGGCAGGCGAGCGCCATTGCGATCATTACGCGCTGGCTCATGCCGCCGGAGAGCTGATGCGGAAATGCATTGGCGCGGCGCCTGGGGTCGGGGATGCCGACTTCCTCGAGCAGTTCGACGACCCGTTTGGCGCGTCGGCCACGGTCGAGGCCGAGATGCGCCTTCAAGGTCTCCGCGATCTGGAAGCCGACGGTGAAACAGGGGTTGAGCGAAGACATCGGCTCCTGGAAGATCATCGCGATGTCCTTGCCCGCGATCCGGCGCCGCTCGCGCGCAGACATCGACATCAGGTCGACTCCGTCGAAGGCCATGACGTCGGCCTCGACCTTGGCGGTGAACTGCAAGAGGCCCATCACGGCCAGCATCGCGACCGACTTTCCCGACCCCGATTCCCCGAC
>DASXYQ010000464.1:0-13008 GCA_036502445.1 Roseiarcus sp.
CTCCAGCATTTCGCGCATTCGGCTCTGCGTCTTGCCGGCACGGGCGCGCGCCGACTTATAGACGGCCTCCCGCGGCAAACCGACTGTTTCCGCGAGTTGACCGATCGACATGCCGAAAGTCTCGGCGACCTCGGCGGCCTCGATCTGCCCCGCCGCATCGAAGAAACCCGAGACCCCCGGCGGAGCTCCTTCAATCGACGCCCCGGCAAGCGAATGCGACCGTTTCGTTCGCGATGCTGTCATTTCTTTTGCCCTATTTCTAGGTCAAAATATAGGACAATCCCTTAGATTTGCAAGTGTCGGCCCTGTCCGGGGATGCGCGGAGCTCACGCGAAGCTCCGCGCCCTCGCAGCAGCCGACTTGCCGGTTCGCCCCCTCAGATCACATAGCTCTTCAGCGGAGGAAATCCGTTGAACCCGACGGCCGAGTAGGTTGTCGTGTAGGCTCCGGTCCCCTCGATCAGCACCTTCGCGCCGATCTCGAGGCTGACGGGCAGCGGATACGGCTCCTTCTCGTAGAGCACGTCGACGGAGTCGCAGGTCGGCCCGGCGACTACGCAGGGCTCCAGCGCGTCGTCGTCGAACTCGGTGCGGATGGGATAGCGGATCATCTCGTCCATTGTCTCCGCGAGGCCGTTGAACTTGCCGATGTCGAGATAGACCCAACGCTGCCTCTCCGCGTCGGACTTGCGCGAGATCAGCACCACCTCAGCCTCGATGACCCCAGCGTTGCCGACCATGCCGCGGCCCGGCTCGATGATGGTCTCCGGGATACGGTTGCCGAAATGCTTGCGCAGCGCGCGGAAGATCGTCTGGCCGTAGGTCCTCACCGCGGGAATCTCCTTGAGATAACGGGTTGGAAACCCGCCGCCGAGGTTGAGCATGGTCAGCTGGATGCCGCGCTCGGCGAGGTCCTTGAAGATTGCCGCCGAGGCTTTCAGCGCGCCGTCCCACATCCGCGGATTGCGCTGTTGCGAGCCGACGTGGAAGGACAGACCATGGGCGACGAGCCCGAGCCGATGCGCGTGTTCGAGCACGCGCGCCGCCATTTCGGGCGCGCAGCCGAACTTTCGAGTCAGCGGCCATTCCGCTCCGGAGCCGTCGCAAAGAATACGGCAAAACACCTTCGAGCCTGGCGCGGCCCGCGCAATCTTCTCGACCTCGGCCTCGCAATCGACCGCGAACAGCCTGACGCCGAGCGCATAGGCGCGCGCGATGTCACGCTCCTTCTTGATCGTGTTGCCGAAGCTGATGCGATCGGACGTGGCGCCGGCGGCCATCGCCTGCTCGACTTCGGGAACCGAAGCCGCGTCGAAGCAAGACCCGAGGCGTGCGAGCAGGTCGAGGATTTCGGGCGCAGGATTGGCCTTGACGGCATAAAACACGCGCGTATCCGGCAACGCGTTGGCGAAGCTCTGATAGTTTTCGCGAACGACCTCGAGATCGACCACCAGACGTGGGCCGTCTTCCGGGTTGCGGGCGAGGAATTCCTTGATCCGATCGGTCATAGCGGCGCCCTCCATCGCACGGCTTTACGCCGCGCTTGGCAAACAAAGGGATTGGAGGCGATGCGTCCGCCAGTCCGCGCGTTGGAGACGCGAACCGGCAACGTTGACCCGCCACCGCGACCGCTCACGAAACCCAGGGACAGCGGAGAGCCGCACCTTGGCGCCGCGAGGGCCAGATGATGCGCCGAGGCCATGACGAGCCGAAGGCATGGAGCCAACGAGCGTGGTCAGAGCCATCGTTTGGAAAGGAGGTATCCCTTCCGCACGCCCGGCAAGAAAGACAAGCCTCTTCGGTTGCCAGCCTTTGGAGGGGCCAACAGAGACCAAAAAAGCCCGGTCCGTCGTTGCTTCAAGTCGCGTCCCCCGTTGGGCGGGGTGCGCCGGTTTGCCTCCGGCTGCCGGTCTTTCGAGGGCGGTTGACTGGCCTCTTGTCCAGATCCCCGCCGACCGACACACGACCACAGGCACGTGCGTATTGGGCAACCTGTTATTTGGTCGATTCGTTCCCAAACGCAAGCTATTTTTTGGGCGCCGCGCCAAGTTTTTCCGCATCGTCACATAACTGTTGCAATTGGGGTAACGATTCGACGTCGCGAGGCGCCGGAGGTAATTTCTCCTTTCGAAAAAAACCGCGACTCTCGCCATGAATTTGCAAGCGCTCGCGCCAAACCCCGAGGGCGCGGGAACCTGCCCAGCAGCGGCCCCGGTCGCCAGTTCTCACGATGAATTCATTGTGTCGGACGCGGGTTTGATTCTGCTGCATTGCATGGCGGCGAGTATTTGCCCGGCTCGCTCAGTCTAGAGCGATTTCAATATTCGCCGAGTATCTTGCCGGAACGATCTTCACCCCGTTGAAATCGATCGCGCCCCCCGCCTCGGCGCTGCGCGCGGGTAAGCCGGCGGCGGCGCGCTAGCCCGACTTCGCGGATTCGACTCGGCAACGCACCACTTTTCGGTTTCTCATGCACACCAAGCGATTGATTTTGCTCACGCCGATCTCCCAGACCTGGTCAAAAACGGCTGTGGTGAAGACCAACTAGAGTTGTCACAGATTCCCAACCTGAGCAATTCGTGACAAACTCTGATCAGGGTGGATTCGAATTCGATTTGCTTGCTCGATGTCGGCGCTGCCGACCGTATTGCCGCTCAACTGAGCCCACGATCCAACGACCTCCGGAAACGGTCCTGTAGTGAAGACCTTTTGGGTCAAAGTATTGATTTCATTTGGTCGGGATCTCGAAAAGTGGCCCAATCCGCGAAGTCGGGCTAGCTGCGAAGATGCAGCCTCGCTCGCTGGGCGCGGCCCTGGCAAAGCCCCTCATCTTCCGAATGGTGCGCCAGGCCGAACCAACGCGGTCAGCGGACCGCGTCTAAACCAGCGCTCACTGCCGCAAGAACTCCATCACGCGCGTGATCGCGTTCGCGCGCGCCTCCGGGTTCGTACCGGTATGCGCCAGCCCCTCGCCGTCGGCGGTGAACGCCAAGCCCTCGACGGTGTGGACGGGCATGTTCGGGTGGTCGAAGTCGTGATAGGCGTCGGGATAGGTGGATATCTCGGCAGGTTCGTTCTTGGCCTTCGCCGCGGCGATCAGATCGACGCAGGGCGCCGCGGGCGTCCAGTCGTCGGCAGCGCCGATGAGGACCAAGAGGGGAAGCCGCGTCCGCCAGCGGGCGGTCTCCAGCGGCGTCCGGCAACCCGGATAGAAGGCAATGGCGCGCGCGAAATCCGCGCCCCCGTTCGCCCTCGTCGGGCTGTTTCTCGGTTGAACCGCATAAAGCGCCGTTGAACCGCCATTCGACCAGCCGACGAGCGAAATCTGTTTGGCGTTGATATCCGCGCGCCCGGTAAGGAAGTGTAGCGCCGCGTTCGCATCGTCGACGCGTTCGCGGCCGGGGCGAATGGTGCGCTCGGCGATCTTGCATTGCGGCCCGAGACCCCGCGAGCCGTAGCTGTCCGGAAACAGCACGACATAGCCCGCGGTCGCCCACCGCTCGCCCCAATCCGCGTGCCGCGTGCTAGGGAGGCCGTCTTTGCCGAACAGGCCGGCGCATCCGTGCAGCGCGACGATCGCCGGATGCGGTCCGGGGGTCGACGGCGTATAAATCCAGCCGAACAGCATCACGCCTTCCGCACCAGGAAAGGTCACCTGGCGCGAGTCGGCCGCGGCAGGACCTGCGATCAGAACAGCGAGCGCGGCGACGGCGACCGCGGCGTGCAAGTACATGTGCTGGGCCTTCCTCATGCGCGCGCTTCGGTGGAGTGCGGCGTTTCGGTCGGCGCTCTCGCATTGGCGGCCTGTTGGATCGCGCGGATTTGCGTCGCGAAGTCCCGCGAGGTGGCCGGGAAATCGCCGTCGATCGCCGCCGAGCCGATGGTGAAGCCTGCCGCGCCGCTCGCGCGTACGGCGCCGATGCGGGCAGGATCGTTGATCGATCCGGCGACGATCACCGGCTTGCCTACCGCGCCGACGACGCTCCTGATCAGCGACGGGGGATCGCCGGCGTTGCGATAGGCCAGAAGATCCAGCCCGCCCACCCCATCGATTTCGCACAGAGCTCTGGCGCTCGCCGCGATCGCCTCGATCGAACCGATGAGGGCGCTGGGGTGGCCTACCACGGCGCCGGGGAAGGGCGCGTAATTCAAGCCCGCGGCCTTGGCGATCGGCGCGACCTCGGCGGCGCGCACGCCTCCCAGCAGCCAGTCGACGCCGAAATCGGCCGCGGCGCCGGCGGAGCGAAACTCGGACTCGCGGTCCAGCGAAACGACCTCGAAGAACACCCGCGCGCCGCCCGACCGGATCGCGCCGGCCAACTCCTTCAACTCCGCATAGGGCAGGCCGACGTCCTTGAAGCCGATGTTGCGAACACCGAGCGTCAGCGCCTCGTCGATGCGCGCACGCGCATCCGGCGTCGTGCGATCCCGGCGGGTCGCCATGAAGATGAAACCCAGGGACATCGGCATCGGCCATCTCTCTCGCGCCGAATCAACTGACCCTGGGCAGCCGTCGAAGGCAAGCGCCTTCTTGACGTCGCGTTCTTCAATTCATCAATGGCCCCCACGACGGATCCGAGGCGTAGCCGGGCGTCGGGACCGCGAATTCGGCATGACCGAAAATGTCGGCCATGTAGATCTTGGCGCCGGATTCGCCGCCGGGGTCGCGGAAGAACATCACGAACAGACCGTTGGGCGCGAAGGTCGGTCCTTCGTTGTGGTAGCCCTCGGTGATCATCCGTTCGCCCGAGCCGTCCGGTTTCATCACGCCGATGCCGAACTGTCCGTCCTTCTGCCGGGTGAACGCGATGAGGTCGCCCCGCGGCGACCAGACCGGGGTCGAATAGCGTCCTTGCCCGAACGAGATGCGTTTGGCCGGGCCGCCGCTCGCGCTCATCACATAGATTTGCTGCGCGCCGCCGCGGTCGGATTCGAATACGATCTGCGAACCATCGGGCGAGTAGGACGGCGACGTGTCGATGGCGTTGGTCTCCGTCAGTCGCGTAGTCGCGCGCGAGCGCAGATCCATCGCGTACAGATTGGAAGTGGAGCCCTCCCAGAGCGACATGACGATATGCTCGCCGTCGGGCGAAAAGCGGGGCGCGAAAGTCATGCCGGCAAAGGAGCCGACCGCCTGTCGCTGTCCGGATTCCAGATCGAGCAGCGTCGCTTTCGGATCGGCCTCGCCGAACGACATATAGGCGATCTGCTGCGTCGATGGCGAAAAGCTCGGCGTGACGACGAGCTTTTCGCCGCTGGTCAAGTACTTGATGTCGCCGCCGTCCATGTCCATCAGCGCGAGCCGCTTGCGGCGCTTCTCCTTCGAGCCGCTCTCGTCGACGAACACGACGCGGCTGTCGAAGAAGCCCTTCTCGCCGGTGATGCGCGTGAACACCGCGTCGGCGATGAGATGGGCGATTCGTCGCGAGTTCGGGCCGTCGGCCGTATACTGCTGTCCCGCAACCTGTTCGCCTGTCGCGACATCCCACAGCCGGAACTGCGCGGCGACATGGCCGCCGTTGGCGCCCGAAACGCGGCCGGTGAGCACGAACTGCGCGTTCACGGTCTTCCACGCGTCGATATTCGGGCGCACGTCGGGGTTCGCGATCGCTTCGGGAAATGTGGTCGGATCGAGTGGCGTCAGGAAGATCGAGCGAGCAAAGTCGTTGCGGAGCACCGCGCCGATCTTGGTCGCGCCTTCGTCGCCGGCAAGTTGCGTCACCGCGATGGTGACCGGCGTGAAATTCGCGCCGGCATGAACGTAGATGTCGCCGGCGGCGCGCGCCGGGGCCGTTGCGAGCGCAAGCGGCGCGCCGATCGCCAGCGCGAGAAACAAACAGCGGGCCGCATAAACGAGAAAAGTCATTGGAAAGGATTCCATGAGGTGAGGGTCAGGACCGCGCCGGGTCGAAATAGACGGTCTTGGTCTTCCATTGCCGATAATAGGGCGCGTACTTGTCTGGCACATGAAGCGGATCGCACGCTTTGACCGCGCGCAATGCGGCGTCCGCCTGTGGCTTCCAAGCCGGATCGGACGGCGGGTTGACGAGCCGCGGCGGCGCCGCGAGCGTGCCGTCGGTCTTGAACGCGATGCGGATCTTCGGGAAATAGGGTTCGGCGTCGGGCGGCGCCGTCTTCGCCTTCCAGCAGCGCTTGTAGGCGGAGACCAGCCACGCATCCAATGCCGCCGCCACCTCTGTCGACATGGCCTCGGCCTCGGCCTCGACGGTCCGAACCCGGGGGAGCGGAACGGCGATCGGCGCCTGAGCCTGTTGAACTGGCGCTGGCGCCTGGGCCTGCTGGGCCGGCGCCGGCGCTGGCTCCTGCTGAGCCGACTTCGGCGGCGGGGCGACCGACGCTCGAACCGGCGCCGGCGCCTCCACGGACGCCGGCGCCGCTGGCGCGACCGTTCTCGCGGCGACGATTTGCCGAGCCGGCGGCCGCGACGCTCGTGGCCCGGCGCCCGCCCATAGAGCCGCGCCGCCCGCGACGACTGCGAGAGTCATGAAGATGCGCCCGTACTTGGTCTTCCGCGGGGCGGGGCGGGTTTTTGATACTCTGGCCATCAACCTAACGCACTCTCTGGATCGAAGTGGATAGTCTTAGTCTTCCATTGCTCAAAGAATGGTGCATATTGCGCCGGCAGCTTCAGGGGATTGCATTTGAGCACCGCGCGCACCGCGCTCTCCGCGTGCGCGCGCCACGCGGGATCCCTCGGCGGATTGAGCAGCACGGGCTGGCCCGACAGCGAGCCGTCGGGGTTGAAGATCACCCGCACGTCCGCGATGTAGCGCTCCCCTTCGGGGGTCGTCGGCGGCGGCGACCAGCAGGCGAGATAGGCTTCCGTGAACCATGCATCGAGTGAGGCCGACAGCGAGGGCGACATCCGCGCGGAATGCTGCGTCGGCAGACCTTGCGGCGTCGCGCCGAATGCGGCCGCGTCCGCCAGCTTGGTCTGGCCGATCAGCTTGGAGATCGCGTTGGGATCAAAGGGCTTCGACGGCGGTTTGGCGGACGCCTTGGCGGAATCCTTGGGCGACGGCTCCGTCTTCTCCCTGGCGAGCATCTTGGCGAGCGTGTCGGGCTTCGGCTTTTCCTGCAAATCCGGCTTCGGCTTCTCCGTCGGCTTTTCGACGACTCTGGTCTTGACCGGAGGCTCGGGCGCCTCTTCCGCCAAAGGCTTGGGCGGCGGGGGCCTGACAGGCGGCGTGGGCGGCGGCGGCGCGGGCTTGACCGGAGGGTGCGGGGGGGTCGGCGCCGCGGCCTTGACCGGAGGTTGCGGTGGCTCGGGTGGCGGCGGCGTATCGTCGACGTGGCGCAGGTCCGGGGGCGGTTCGGGCGGCGTCGGCGGAGTCGGATCGACCACGGCTAGCTGTCGCTGCGGCGGCGCCGGGGGCGTGTTCGACGGCTTGGCGTTTTTTTCCCCATGCATGATTTCATTGAGCTGCGACTGGGTGATCGTATCGACCGGGATCGACTCCGCGGCGTCGTCGAATTTGGGCGCCTGCGTGAAGCCGATGACGAGCAGCGCGAACAGCGCGGAGTGCAGCGCGCCCGAAACGTAAAATCCCGACCTTTCCGAGCCGTCGCTCAAGTCCGGCCTCGTCTCATTGCGAAGTAGGATCGGTGACGAGCGCCACCTTCTTGTAGCCGGCGGACGTCAATTCGCCCATGATCTGCGCAACACGCCCATAGGGCACGATCTTCGACGCCCGGACATAGACCCGCGCGTCCGGACCGTCCTTGGCGAGTTCCCGCAGTTTGTCGAGCACGTCGGCGTCGGCGACGACCTGATCCATCAGGTAGACCTGCCCCTGATCGTTGAGCGTGACGGAGACCGGCTTCTGCTCGACGTTGAGCGCGCCTGCCTTCGCCTGCGGCAGGTCGACCGCGACGCCGCTCGTCAGCAGGGGCGCCGCGACCATGAAGATGATCAGCAGCACGAGCATGACGTCGATGAACGGCGTCATGTTGATGTCCGCCATCGCGCCATAGCGCGGCACGCCCCGGCGCCCCCGTCCGCTCTTGCGCCCCGCACCCATCGCCATGCCCATTCGCCCGCTCCTTAAAAAAAATCGATGGATCAGGCCGCCTTGTCGCCCGGCAGATGCTGATCGATCTGCCGCGACAGGATGGATGAAAACTCGTCGGCGAAGCTCTCCATGCGCGCCTGCGCCCTGGCGACGTCGCCTTGCAGCTTGTTGTAGGCGATCAGCGCCGGGATCGCGGCGAACAGGCCGATGGCGGTAGCGAGCAGAGCTTCGGCGATGCCGGGGGCCACGACCGCCAGCGAAGTGTTTTTCGAGGCGGCGATCGAGCGGAACGAGGTCATGATGCCCCACACCGTGCCGAACAGGCCGACGAACGGACCCGCCGAGGCGACCGTTGCGAGAAACAGCAGGTTGGACTCGAGCCGTTCGACCTCGCGCGCAATGGAAACGTCGAGCACTTTGTCGATGCGCGCGTGCAGGCCGCGAAACGAGGACGCCGTGTTCTGGAACGAGCGCTTCCATTCGCGCATGGCGGAGACGAACAGCGTAGCGGCGGCGGCGTTCGGCTTCTCCGACAGCGTGCCATAGAGCTCCTCGAGCGACTGGCCGGACCAGAACGCCTGCTCGAAGCTGTCCATCTCGGCGCGAAACCGCCTGAAGAGCAGCGTCTTGTTGACGATGATCGTCCATGACCAAAACGAGGCGGCGAGCAGCCCGATCATCACGACCTTGACGACCGGATGCGCAGTCCAGAACATCGACAGCAGGGTTGTTTCCGGAGTGTCGTTCATCTCGGGCGGAACCTCGCTCGTCTGTTGAGGGATCGACTCTTTGCGGGATGTCGATGTTGGATTGACTTACGGGCGCGCCGTCGGCTCGTTTCGGCTCTGCGCCGCAATTGGGCCGAAACTTTGGCCCGGAGCCCACGATCCCCGAGGTGGGGTTTTAGCGAATGAGTTAGGCGCTCGGCAAGGTTAAGGTGGGGTTACCGCAGGCGGCTGCGCGACGCAATGGACTCGCGGATGCGATCATCGCCGTTCGCGCCTTCTTCGGCGCCGACCCTCATTCGGCACCACAGGGCGTTCGGTAAAACGCCCGTCTTTCGACGCGCTACGGAGCCACCGTCCCAACAAGGGAGGAAGGGTCCCCGCCGAGCGCCTTTTTCGCAGGCGCCCCGAATTCTGCGTGGGCAGGTGGAGCGTTCGTTGCTATCGTAGTCGAAGTCGGGGGAACGCGGACGGGCGAATCCGACCTGCGGAGACGAGCGAATGGCGGCCTGGGCGCCCTACATCATGGAATGGGGCTCGATCCTGCTGCGGTGGCTCCATGTCACCGCCGCGATCGCGTGGATCGGGGCGTCGTTCTTTTTCATGCATCTCGACGCCTCCTTGCGCAAAATGCCCAAAATGAACCCAGGGGTATACGGCGTCTCCTGGCAGGTGCATGGCGGCGGATTCTACGAGATGAGCAAATACACGCTCGCGCCGCCGAACCTGCCGGACCATCTGATCTGGCACAAGTGGCAGGCCTATTGGACCTGGATCTCGGGCTTCGGCCTGCTCTGCTGGATCTATTACGGCCAATCGACCTTCTTCCTGATCGATCCCGCCGTGCTGCCGCTGGCGCCGTGGCAGGCGGCCGCGGTGGGGATCGTCGCGCTCGCGCTCGGCTGGGTAGTCTACGATCTCATCTGCAAATCGCCGCTGGCCAGGAACGACGCACTGCTCGCGCTGGTCGGCTTCGGCTACGTCGTGCTGACGAGCTGGGTGTTCACGCTGCTGTTCTCGGGCCGCGGCGCGCTGATTCACACCGGCGCGCTGATGGCGACGATGATGACGGCCAACGTGTTCTTCGTGATCATGCCCAATCAGCGCAAGCAGGTCGCCGCGCTGATCGCGGGCCGCCAACCCGATCCCAAATGGGGGAACGAATCGAAGCAGCGCTCGACCCACAACAATTACATCACGCTCCCCGTGCTGTTCATGATGCTGTCGAACCACTATCCCGTGGTCTACGCGAACGCGCGGATCATTCCCGCGCTGGTCACCTGCATCATCATCGCGGGCGCGCTGGTGCGTTATTTCTACAACATGTGGCACGACGAGCATGTCGCAGCGCCGTGGTGGACGTGGCTCGCTGCGGCAGTCGCGATGTGGGCGGCGTTCTGGATCGCGACGGCGGCCTCGCCGGGCATGCGCCCCGCGCTCGGCCTCGCCGAACTCGAGCCGGTCCGGGCCGCGGATTCGGCCGCCGTGAAGGCGCCCGCCGATGTCGTCGAGGTCGTCGAGACGCGCTGTTCGATGTGCCACTCGCCGGAGCCGGCGTGGGAAGGGATCGGCGAGGCGCCCAAGGGCGTTCTCCTCGACACCCCGGAACATATCGCGGCGTTCGCGCCTGCGATCCGCATGCAGGCGGTGCTCACGCATGCGATGCCGCCAAACAACCTGACCGAGATGACCCCGGCGGAGCGCGCGATCCTCGCGCGCTGGCTCGGCGTCACGAAATCAGCGCAAAACTGAAGGCCGCGGGAATGAATCTGGACAACGCGGGCGCCGCGCGCCGGCTGATGGCGCGCCTCGACGAGTTCGCGCAATTCACGGACGAGCCGGGCCGGCTGACGCGGCTCTATCTCTCGCCCTCGTATCGTCACGCCTGCGAACGCCTCGCCGAATGGATGCGGGCGATCGGCCTCGAGCCTGAGATCGACCCCGCCGGCAACGTGCACGCCCGGTATGAGGGCCGCAAGCCGGGCGCTCCGGCGCTGATGGTCGGCTCGCATATCGACACCGTGCGCGACGCCGGACGCTACGACGGCAATCTGGGCGCGCTCGCCGCGCTCGCGGTGGTCGAGCAGCTCGCCGAGAACGGCGAAAGGCTCGACCATGCGATCGACGTGGTCGCCTTCGGCGACGAAGAGGGCGTCCGCTTTCCGACCGCCATGACCGGCTCGCGCGCGCTCGCCGGGCTCGTGCCCGCCGCCGCGCTCGGCAAGAGGGACGCCGACGGAATCACGCTCGGGGAGGCGCTGACGAAGTTCGGCGGCGACCCCGAGCGTCTGACGGCGATGCGCGCGCGCGGCATAGCGGCGTTCGTCGAGCTGCATATCGAGCAGGGGCCGGTGCTCGAGGCCGAGGGCCTGGCGCTCGGAACGGTCGTCGCGATCAACGGCGCCACGCGCCTCGCCGCGACCGTGCAAGGCCTCGCGGGCCACGCCGGCGCGGTGCCGATGGCCTTGCGGCAGGATGCGCTGGCGGCAGCTTCCGAAATGATACTGGCGATCGAGGCGCGCGCGCGCAAGGAGCCCGACCTCGTCGCCACCGTCGGGCGCATCGACGCGGAGCCGGGCGCGGTCAACGTCATTCCCGGGCTGGTGCGCTTTTCCGTCGATATCCGCTCGCCGCGCGACGAATGGCGCCGCCGCGCCGTCTCCGACATCGCGACCGCGCTGCAGGCGATCGCGGATCGGCGAGAGGTCGACCTCGTGTTGGCGCCGACGCACGAGGCGAAAGCCTATGTCTGCGATCCCCGCATCATCGCCGGGTTCGATGCAGCTCTGGTCGCGCTCGGCCAAAAGCCGTTCCATCTGCCATCCGGGGCCGGACACGACACAATGGTGATGGGCCAGATCTGTCCCGCCGGCATGCTGTTCGTGCGCTGCAAGGGCGGCGTCAGCCACAATCCCGCGGAGTCGATCACAGCCGAGGATTGCGAGCTCGCGCTCGCGGCGTTGACCCGATTCGTCAGGGACTTTCGTGTCTAGGCGGCGCCCAACAATCAGTCGGAGCTTCTCGAGTAGACGACACCCATCGGGCCGGCGGGCGTGGACAGGCAGACGAACTGCGCGGGGCAGAACTCATTTGACGCGTCCCCGCCGCGTCGCTTACAGCCGTCGCACGCGCGGGCGGCGCGATGCCCGCCGCGGCGCGCGGGAGGCGTCATGGCGGTCTATACGGAAGTCACTGACGACGCCTTGAGCGGATTTCTCGCGGGTTATGACCTGGGCTGCGTCCTCTCCTTCAAAGGAATAGCGGAAGGCGTCGAGAACTCAAATTTTCTTTTGATCACCGCCAAGGGCCCGTTCATCCTGACCCTCTATGAAAAGCGGGTGAGCGAAGGCGACCTCCCTTTCTTCATCGGCTTGATGGAGCATTTAGCCTTGCGCGGCGTGACTTGTCCGCAACCGGTGCGAGCGCGCAACGGCGAAGCGCTCGGGCGCCTGGCCGAGCGCTCGGCGGCGATCGTGACTTTTCTCGACGGTCTGTGGCTGCGGCGCCCGCTAGCTCAGCATTGCCGCCAGGTCGGCGAGGCGCTCGCGCGCATGCACGAGGCCGGCTCCGATTTCGCGTTGCGCCGGCCCAATGCGCTCTCCATCGACAGTTGGCCGCCACTGTTCGCCGCCGCCGAAGCCCGGGCTGACGACGTCTCGCCCGGCCTCGCCGAGGAAACCGCAGCGGAGATCGCCGCGTTGCGTGGCATCTGGCCGGCGAACTTGCCGAGCGGCGTCATTCACGCCGATCTTTTCCCCGACAATGTCTTCTTTCTCGGCGAGCGCCTCTCGGGCCTCATCGATTTCTATTTCGCCTGCGACGATTTCTTCGCCTATGACCTCGGCGTCTGCCTCAACGCGTGGTGTTTCGAGCCCGATGGGGACTTCAACGTCTCCAAGGGCAGGGCGATGATCGAGGGCTACCAGCGCGTGAGACGCCTCACATCGGCGGAAGTCGAGGCGCTGCCTATCCTGGCGCGCGGGTCGGCCCTGCGTTTCATGCTGACGCGGCTCGTCGATTGGCTCAATGTGCCCCCAGGCGCGCTGGTCGCGCCAAAAGATCCGTTGGAATATCGGGCTAGGTTGCGCTTTCACCGACACATCGTCAGCGCCTTCGATTATGGCTGGCGCGATTGACGCCAGCCGTCGAGATCTGGACCGATGGAGCCTGCGCCGGCAACCCCGGCCCCGGAGGCTGGGGCGCGATCCTGTGTTATCGATCAAGCGAGAAGGACTTGTGCGGCGGCGAGGC